>DASQYT010000255.1:0-6937 GCA_035639075.1 Candidatus Elarobacter sp. | reverse complement strand
CACCCTGCTGGCACGACTCAGTAAGCGGACACTCCTCGATCGAAGCTAGTCGAAAGCGCCGCGCGTTCCCAAATTAGAGTTTGAGGTCGAAGCCGAAATGTCCCTGCTTCATTTTCGTTGCAAAGAGCGCCGGCGCACGCTGCGAGTAGCATTAATGGTGCCGTTGACGATCCACGGGAAGACGGATTCGGGCGAAAAGTTCAGCGCGCAGACAGTTTCGCAGTCGGTGAACCGGCACGGTGCATTGTTTCAGCTGGAAGAGATCGTGAAGATGGGGCAGACGATTGTTTTGATGAATGACCACACGTCACAATCGACAGAGTGCCGCGTTGTGTCGATTCACCGGGCCCGCGACGGCAAGCAGTATGTCGGGGTGGAGTTTAATTCACCCGAAATGAATTTCTGGCACATGCAGTTCCCGACTCCGGGCGCAAAGCCACTGCGCCGGATATTTCCCAACAAAGTCTCCGCATAACATCTAGTCCCGTATTTCTGCTGCTCCACTTCTCTTCTCGGCGGTAGGATTTGCCGATGACAAATAGTATGACGAGGATCGGTCTCATATCGGATACCCACGGATTGCTGCGTAAAGAGGCCGTGGAAGCTTTGCGCGGGTCGGAGCTGATCCTGCATGCCGGGGACGTTGGCAAGCCGGAGATTTTGGAGGAATTAAGAAAGATCGCCCCGGTCGTAGCGGTGCGGGGCAACGTGGATATCGAGCCGTGGGCGCAGGCGCTGCCGGAGACGGCCGTGGCAGAGGCGGGCGCAGTCTTGATTTATGTCCGGCATGATGTGAATGCCCTGGATTTGAATCCTGCGGCAGCTGGTTTTCACATCGTTGTAAGCGGCCATACGCACAAAGCGGGAAGGCTAGAGCGCGATGGAGTGCTGTACATCAATCCGGGAAGCGCCGGGCCACGAAGATTCCAATTGTCGATAACGGTCGCACATTTGCGGTTGGGGCGAACCGCACCTGAGGTAGAGTTCGTGGACCTAGAGGCGCGTAAGACCTAGCGTCGCTTTCCACGATGTTTAATGGGAAGCGCTGACCCAAACCATGCCATCGACGCCGGGAGTTAGGTCGATCGGCGGCAGCAATTTCCAGGAGCGAAGGTCGAGCATCGCGATCTTTCCCGCACCGGTCCCACTTACGTAAGCAAGTTCCCCGTCCGGACGAATCAGGATTTCCGACGACCTCTCCGGAGCTTCAAACGAACGCACCACTTTCAGCGATTGCAAATCGACCACGAAGAGTTTGTTCGCAGTCATACTGACCGCCAGAAGCCAGCGACCGTCAGGAGTAGACTCCGACGCATAGGCGACGGCTGGCAATTCGATCCAATTCGTAATTTTATTTGTGGCAGCGTCGATGACGGCGATGCGAGGCTCGTTTTGGTCATGAGTAAAAATGCGGCGGCTATCCGGCGAAATCGAAATGCGCTGAACGATCTTGGCCACGGGAATCGTGGTGATGAGGCTTCGCTTGACCAAATCCAGCACGCTTACGCTTCCGGCACCGACGTTGGCGGTGTAACCGCGCTGGCCATCGTTCGATAGAACCAGCATGTGGGACTGCAGCTCACCGGTGGGAATTTCCGCGAGAACCTTGCGTGTGGAAGGATCGATAACGTCGACGGCATTGGCTAGCTCGGCGGTGACGTAGAGCAGCCCGTCGGGCCCGAATTCCGCGCGGTGCGGGCGAAGCGGCTTGCCCAAATTGATCGTAGCGGCCAGCTTGCGCGCTTGCAAATCAATGACGTCAATCGTGCTGCCGTCCGTCCCGGGCCTACCGACGCCGGAGTTCCCGTAAATCGGGACGTAGGCGAAGCGGCCATCTTTCGAGGCCATCACTTCATGGCCGTTCACCCCGACAACGATTTTTGCGAGTTCGCGGCGATTGTCGGGATCGACCAGGAGCAGGGTGTGCTCTTTCTGATTTGCCACGACCAGCAGACCGCCCGCGGGCGGCGCAGACTTTGCAACTCGGAGCACCCCCGAAGTTAGGAGCATCATGAAAGCAACGAGCAGTGATAGGCGTGCGAGCATCGTTCACCTCGACGAAACATCTTTCTTTTCCAACGCGCCGAAACTCAGCGCAGTATAACTTCTCCCAAAGTCAGCGGCTACGCCTGAGTTTCTTCTTCGCCGCATTTTTGCCCCGAACCTTCGGCTTTACTGGCTTTCCGCTGGACACCGTATCGCGCGCTTTCTTGGGAAGCTTCGCGAAAACCATGTCATACGATTCGCGCAGCAAACGCGCGAGTTCTTCTGTCGGCAAAGCATCTCTGGTTTGGAGCGCCACCCATTGTGCGCGAGCCAGGTAGGGAGCAGGAATGATATTCGGCCGCTCCGTAAGTTCGGCAAAATTTTCCGGTGAGGCTTTGAAGGACAGACATACGGGAGCCGGCTCCAGCGGCGTCACGGCGAACATCTTTCCGCCTACTTTGAAGAGCAAGTCGTAGCCCCACTGGATCTGTTCCGTGACGCCGGGAAACGAAAGGCAAACCTCGCGCAACCGATCGACGTTCATGACCACGATTCTAGGACGAAGCGTGTACCGGCCTCAACAAGTGACACGGCCGGTTAAGCGCCGCCTGCGGAATCTCCTTCCCACACTATTTCCTGCACCGGGCCGATCACAAAAAAATAAGAAAGAGCGGCGAGCATCGCGACGATTGCCATAATCACAAAGGCCATGAAGAAACGTCCGGTGAAATCGACGACGAATCCGGTTATGGCCGGTGCAATGATGCCCGCAAGATTCCCCAGAAAATTTTGGAAACCAGTCCAGCGGCCTGCCATTCGCGGCCCCGCAAGCGTTTGGGTGATGGCCCAGATATTGGAGCCGCACATGCCTCCAGTTAGGAACGCCAGCAATAGCAGAATCACCGCAGTTCTTGGGCCCGCCAGAGCACAGCCCAGGAGGAGCAGTCCCGCGCTTCCCGCCCCCACACCAGCAATTGTTTTGCGAACCAGCGTAGCCGTTCCACCGGCGGCGATCCAGCGGTCGGAAACCCAGCCGAAGATCGCGGCGCCTGCTGAATAGCACAAATATCCGACGCCAACGATTTTAACCATAGTGGCCACCGGAAAGTGCCGCTCTCGCTCGAGGTAGTAAGGCAGCCAGGTAATCTCGAAATAGAGAACGTAGTTTGCGCCAAACAGGCCACCGCAGGTTCCCCACATGGAACGCTGTTTCAGGAGTCGGAGAAACCCTGCGCCGCTTTCCTTCACAGGCGAAACAGTCGTCGCCCCACGCTGCGTCATCCAAGCAAACCAGGGAATCAGCCAAGCCATGCTGACCAGGCCCAGGACAATGAAGAAGGGGCGCCAGCCGTAACGCGCCATTAATGTCCCGCCGAAGAAAGTTCCCAGGGCGGGGCCACATCCCACTCCCGCGGCGATGAGCGCGTTTGCGAATCCGCGGCCCACTTCCGGAACGTGGCGCACCAAAGTCCTTGCGTAGCAAGGGTAGGCGACGGATTCCCCCATGCCCAGAATAAGCCGCGCGGCAAGCAATGCCGCGAACGCGTGCAAACCGCCGGTCATGGCCGTTGCACCGGACCAGAGAAAAAAACCGAGGGCCATCACCCATTTGGCGTCAAAGCGATCCGCCAGCCATCCGGAAACCGGGAGGAAGAAGGAGTAGGTCCAGAAAAACGAGGACAACAGGATGCCGAGCTGCGAGGCGGATAAGTTCAGCTCGTCTTTCAGCAAAGATGAGGCGATAGAGAGGTTGCCGCGGTCAATGTAATTGATTAGAGCGGCCAGCGCCAGCAACACGATCACGCGGTTGCCGGCACGCGAAGCTGGGGTGCCCTCGTTGTCAATTGGGGAGGACAAGTGTGGTTGGCGGACATTCTCCATGCCAGCATGGGATGTTGCAAGCGGCTTCTTCGCGTAGTGGCTCTGGTTTCCCGAAATGGCAAGGCGAGGAAGGGAGTCGTGGGAGGAATACTGAAGGACCCGGCTGCTAAAGCCGGGCCCTTCAGCAGGCTAACGAGGTTACCTGCCGCCCCAGCGGTAGACGATGCCCGACTCGATCCGGGCATTATTCTGTCTGGTGCCTGCAAAGTGAGTATAGAGATACTCGACTTGGATCAATCGCAGGGCGACATGCTCCGTCACCTTGTAATCAGCGCCGCCTCCCAGCGCCATCGCGAATGAGTTCGCGGTGCCGCCGCCGGTGCCCCCGAAGTGCTGCCCGCCGAATAGGACATGGGCGAACGGAGTCAAAGAGCCATAGGAACGATACGTCACTCTGGGCCCGAACATATAGTTGACCGCGTGAGCGCTGATGCCGGACGGCAGGCCGGTCACTTTGCAGTACCCGAAATCCCCGGCCACCCCGAGCCAGTTGCTCACGTTGGCGGCAGCCGCGCCGCCAAAACCCTGGCAGTTCGTTCCACCGGGATTAAGCCGGAGGTACTGATAACCCCCAAAAACTTCGGCCTTGGGGTAATCCTGAGCCCTGGCTGGTACCACCACCGCGAGAATAAATACTCCAAGAATCAGTAGTTTACGCATCTTCCCTCCTGAGATGGTTATGCTGGGCCTACCTCCATCATCCTGAGTCGGACTGTCCGCCGCAAGGCCGTACCTGGCCGTGTTCCCTATTTGGCAACAGGCCCCCTTGGACCAGCAAGTTCACCACGCAGGGCCGGAAAAACAGGCTTGGATCCCCATCCCCGCAGGTGGATTTGAACTGTGCGAGTGAAAAGAAGGCGGAAGTGAAGGCTGGCATGCCGCCGGGGGTGGACGGCGCGCCAGCGGCGGTACGGAAGCAAGCCCTTGTTCGAGCCAAGCTTTACTCATGCGCCCCGTCCCCGGCTGGCGCACCCGTCCTACTAGCAAGTGAACTCTGGCAACAGTATACGCCGCGGGGCTATCGCCACAGGGTTAGGATGACGCCCATCAGGAGATAGCAAACGAGTTGGTAGCCGGTGTTGATGCCGAAGAGCTTCATGGTCTGCTTGCTGAAGAGCGCTGCAGTAAACTGCACAGTGGCCACAAATCCCAGCCACACATGGAAGCTGGTCATCAGACCGAGGTGCAGATCCTCTGCGCGAAGCCCGTGAAGGATCAGCGCCAGCGTAAAGGCGGACAACAGACTGGCAACGAAGGAGCCGCCGTAGGCCGGGCCAGCGCTCTTCTTCATTTCTTCCATGCGAGCTTTGTCGTTCGCGTCGTAGCCCATTTCGCGCATCCAGGCTTTGGCGAAGAGCAGGGGTGAATACCACAGAAATCCCACCATCATGGTGGAAACCGCTGCTACCAAGATCGCGATCCAATTCAAATGGTGCATTTGCAGGTGCATGAATGTTTTCTCCAGTCAGCGATGAGGGAAACAGTGGGCGTTATCCTATGACGCGCTTCGCAGCGATGCAAAGGAAATAGGCGAACAGAAGTTTCTGCAAGCGCTTAGTTCTGACTTGTGCCGTAGGCCATGAGAGAAGGGTTGTGAGGTTAAAAGAGGGCCGTTCTCTCATCGGTATCAGGTGACGAAAAATCTCTTTTCAGACCGAGCCAAATGGCCTAAAAGAAGGGTATTCAGGTCAGTGTAGTGCTCCCCTCTAATTTAGACAGTCAGGGCCCCGTTTTTTAGTACAGCGGCGAAAGCCAAGAAGGCCTTGTGCGGGGTGCGATTTTCGATTCCGCGATGAGGCCGGTCGTGATTGTACTCCTCGATCCAGCGAGCGATGCTGGCACGCGCTTCTTCCAGGCTGCGATACTCCGCCGTCCAAACTTCCTCTTCCTTCAAGCTGCGGTGAAACCGTTCGATGTAGCTATTGCCTTCCGGGTGATGATAGGCCGTCCGCCGGTGCGTGATGCTGAGCTGCCCGAGCGTTTCTAAGAACCGTGAAGAAGTGAACTGCGTTCCATTGTCGGTGGTTAACGTCAAGCGAGCCTCGCGGCTGCCCTCGGGCGGGGACCGGCCCAGATTTTCGTCATGTCCGAGTGCCAGATCTGATTGGGCTCGGCCGCTTCCACACGGCCCCACTCTTTCTTTCTTCGTGCGCGCAGACGACGCGAGCGCACCAGCAACCCACGTTCGCGCATCACCCGTAACACCCGCTTGCGATTCACAGGCAGGCCTTTCTTCCGCTGCAGCCACCAGGCCACTCGCCGATAGCCGTACGCCAGCTTCGCTCCGCACGCCATCACGATCTGCTCATCGTAGGTTCGGTCAGCTCGGTTGCCTCGCGGCCGCTTCCGGTAATACAGACTCGACCGGCTAATGGCCAACGTTGCCGCCACCAGCGTGGCCGTGTAGCCCTCGGTCATCATCTCTCGCGCCTGGGAGTGAACCGCACCACAGCGCACTCCCCCACGACGTTTTTTAGGATTTCGATCTCCAGCGACTTGCGGCCCAGGGTCCGCTCCAGTTGCCGGATGCAGCGATCCTTCTCAGTTTCCGCGGCGGCAGCGCTTCTCCCCCCAAGCGCTGCCTTGGCTCCCTGTTCCGCTTCATCCTTCCAGCGGTAGTAGAGCGTTTGAGCGATTCCAAATCTCCGACAAGTTTCAGAAACGTTCCCGCTCTTCAACCCTTCCTGCACGATCTGCCACTTCTCTTCCGGGGATCTACGCGTGGTTTCCTGCCCATGGTGCCTCCTGTTTTGGAGGCCCTGATTCTACCTAGATGAGGTGTCCAGTTTTAGAGGGGAGCACTACAACTACAACCTCAAACATGCGTCGAAAATACAAAAATCAATCATTACTTGCCAATTGTGACAAAAACGGTTGACGCGAGTTAGGTGCATTGTCTACCGTCAAACTGAAAAAGCTTCAGAGTCGTTTCCAACAATTAGAGGGCACCTTGCGCTCCAGGAATCTACGAGATGAAGGCGTTGTACATAGATCAAGTTAGTGCAAATCCCGAAAGCCTCCAGAAGAAGGGCCATCAGACCATCAAGGGTGCCGACATATTCGAGTGGAA
>DASQYT010000254.1:0-16424 GCA_035639075.1 Candidatus Elarobacter sp. | reverse complement strand
CGAGGACATTCGGGCGCTGGCGGGCTGGCGACCCGGGGCTCCGGAAAAAGAGATTGCTTTTATGCCCGCGCGCGTCCTGTTGCAGGACTTTACTGGCGTGCCTGCGATCGTCGACCTCGCCACCATGCGAGAAGCGGTGCAGCGCATGGGGGGCAGCCCGAAGCGAATCAACCCGCTGTTCCCCGCTGAGCTGGTCATTGATCACTCCGTGCAGGTGGATAATTTTGGCAACGTGAATGCGTTCGGCTTGAACGCGGAACTTGAGTTTCAGCGCAACGTGGAGCGCTACGTGTTCCTGCGCTGGGGACAGACAGCCTTTCAGAATTTCAAGGTCGTTCCGCCGGACACCGGAATCTGCCACCAGGTAAACCTGGAATACCTGGCGCGTGTTGTCTGCGCAATGCCCTACGGCAACCGGTTTGAGGCTTATCCTGATTCAGTGGTGGGTACGGATTCCCATACCACCATGGTCAACGCGCTGGGCGTATTTGGCTGGGGCGTTGGCGGAATCGAAGCGGAGGCGGCCATGCTGGGCCAGCCTTCCTCAATGCTAATTCCGGAGGTCATCGGTTTCCGCCTGCACGGGCGCTTAAGCGAAGGCGCGACCGCCACCGATCTCGTTCTGACGGTAACGGAAATGCTGCGGAAGAAAGGTGTCGTCGGGAAATTTGTGGAGTTCTATGGATCAGGACTATCGACACTGAGCGTGCCCGATCGCGCTACGATCGCGAACATGGCGCCCGAGTATGGTGCGACCATGGGTTTCTTCCCCGTGGACGGTGAGACGCTCGCGTACCTGCAATTCACCTCGCGCTCCGCGGAGCAGATCGCGCTTGTCGAAGCCTACTGCAAAGAGCAAATGCTTTTCCGGTCGGACCAGACGCCCGCGCCGCTCTTTAACGACACGCTGGAATTGAATTTGGGAGCGGTTGAGCCCACAGTCGCCGGCCCCAAGCGTCCGCAAGATCGCGTCGCGCTGCGGCAGGCGAAGTCTTCCTTCACGAAAGTTGTGGAAGGAACGTCAGCGAAGCACGTAGCCGTTCGAAACAACGGCGACTCGTTTGACCTTTCCAGCGGGGCAGTGGTTATTGCCGCTATCACCAGCTGCACCAACACTTCAAACCCTTCGCTCATGCTGGGCGCGGGGCTGCTAGCGAAGAAGGCAGTGGAGCGCGGCTTGCACGTCAAACCGTGGGTTAAGACCAGCCTGGCGCCAGGATCGAAAGTTGTCACCGATTACCTACAAGCTGCTGGGCTGACACCTTACCTTGAGAAATTGAATTTTCACTTGGTGGGCTACGGCTGTACAACCTGCATTGGCAACAGCGGCCCGCTACCGGAAGCCATCGGGTCTGCCATCAAGGATAACAATCTGATCGCCGTCGCGGTACTGAGCGGCAATCGCAATTTTGAGGGCCGCATTCATCCGCTGGTTCGCGCGAATTATCTGGCGTCGCCGCCGCTGGTCGTTGCCTATGCGCTTGCGGGCCGCATGGATATGGACCTCACGACCGAATCGCTCGGAAACGATTCGGCGGGCAAGCCGGTCTATCTAAAGGACATTTGGCCGACTCTGCAAGAAATCGAATCAACGGTTCGCTCAGCGGTTTCTTCATCGCAATATAGCAAGCAGTACAGCGAAGTGTTCGAAGGCGACGCGCACTGGAAGTCCATGCCCATTCCAAAAGGCGACATCTATAAGTGGGACCCGAAATCGACTTACATCAAGATGCCGCCTTATTTCGAGAACATGCCGAAGACGCCGCCAGCGCTAGCCGACATTCATGGCGCCAAAGTGCTGGCGATTCTTGGCGACAGCGTTACCACCGATCACATTTCGCCGGCCGGATCGATTCCGGTGGATTCGCCCGCCGGAAAATACCTGATCGCCAACGGCGTGAAGCCGCATGAATTCAATTCCTACGGGGCGCGCCGCGGAAATCACGAGGTTATGATGCGCGGCACGTTTGCGAACATTCGTCTGCGCAACCAGCTTGCTCCGGGCACGGAAGGCGGTTGGACGCTCTTCCTTCCTGACGGCGAGAAGATGTCCATCTACGACGCCGCGGTGAAATATCGCGAGGCGGGCGTGCCGCTGGTGGTCATTGCCGGAAAAGAGTACGGTTCGGGTTCCTCGCGCGATTGGGCCGCAAAGGGCACGCGACTGCTTGGCGTGCGTGCAGTTGTTGCGGAAAGCTACGAACGCATTCACCGCAGCAACCTGGTCGGCATGGGCGTGCTTCCGCTGGAATTCAAGGCCGGAGAAAACCGCGAATCGCTCGGCCTGACGGGTCACGAAATTTTCGAGATCGAAGGAGTCGCGTCACTCGCGCCGAAGAAACAGATCACCGTGCATGCTAAATCGGGAGAAGGTCGCGCAAAAACCTTCTCGGTGATTGCGCGCGTGGACACTCCGGAGGAAGTTTCCTACTACCATCACGGCGGCATTCTGCAATACGTTTTGCGGCAAATGCTGTAGTACCCCGCCAATTTCCCGGCGCAAAAGCCCCTGGAAGTCTCCGTCCGGGGACTTTTTTTGTGCGAGCGAGCCGTACTCTCAAAATTGAAGTAAATCCTGCTGCGGAGTATAACGCGCTGGCCAGGCTCGGAAGTACGCAGATATCGTCGCGGTTCGGGGAATCCGCTCGAAGACATTCGGCTATTGGAAAACGTTAAGTTTGATGAAGGAAGGATCTACAAGTAAGAGCCTTAAGGGGGCCAGCTATCTAGACGTTTCTTCCACGAGATGGCTAGCGCCAACAATGAGGCCGGATCTTGCGATCCGGTCTACTTTGTATTTTTGGATTGAAAGCCTCGGCTAGAACCTGAATTTCAATCCGATCTGGATATTCCGGGGACCGCCTGTCCCAATCACCGGATTTGCTGCCGCTACGTCCGGCGTGCTGAATATAAAGCCGAACGTGGACGGATCGGACGGGTCGACGAATCCCTGCGTATTGGGATTAGCAAAGTGAGGATGGTTCAGGACGTTGAAGAACTCTCCCCGCAATTGGAAACTGACGCGCTCGCTGAGTTTGGTGTCCTTGACGATGGAGAAATCCCAGTTGTCCAGACGCGGCCCACGGAATGGGTTGCGGCTGATGTTGCCGAACGTGCCGACGTTCGGCGGAACCAGGATTGTTCCGTTCTCGACATAGCATCCCAGACCCACACCGCCGGGCACGGCGGTACTCTTAGGTGCCAGTTGGGCGATGTCGGCGTGGTCGATACATACTTGCGGGCTTTGTGGTTGTGGAGCAACTCCCCGCGTAGCTGGGTCATAGTCAGAGAAGTTAAAGTACGGCACACCCGTCAGAGATGGCTTAATGTTGCCGGGGTTGC
Source organism: Candidatus Elarobacter sp. (assembly GCA_035639075.1). Lineage (GTDB taxonomy): Bacteria > Acidobacteriota > Terriglobia > Acidiferrales > UBA7541 > Acidiferrum. The sequence continues at coordinate 13,082 of DASQYT010000254.1, read as the reverse complement.
CCACGATGTTCCAGCGGTCGCTGAATTCGCCGGTCAGGCTCGAATCACTTCCGTTGATGAACCCATCGTCAAGATTCCAAGGCAGGCCGCCCTGAATCGTGACAATGGAATTGAGTTGCCAGCCCTCCAGTAAATGGCCATAGCCCGCCCGTGAAGGCAACTCATACGTGAGAGCCAATGTCACCCGGTGCCGCAGGTCGCTGTCGGAGTTGGATCGTTCCAGCCCGGGCCGCGTACTGTCTTGCGGTTGCTGTCCGCGATTGAGGGATACGTCGTCTATCGCGTGGGCGAAGGTGTATCCCAGCACGAAGTTCATTCTCTTCCAGGTGCGCTGGGTCAGTGTGGCCTGCAACGAGTTGTAGCTTGACGTATATCCATTATCCAGAAAATTGATGAATTCGAGATAGGGATACAGACTGTTGAACGGGCGGCCTGCCTGCTCACAGTGGCCACAAGCTGGATCGAGCTCAGCTGCGGAATTGGGATCCACTTGATTGATGTCGCGAACACCATAGAGTTTTACACCGTGGTCGCCAACGTACCCCACCTGCAGGGATGTCGAGCTGGTTAAGGCCCGCTGGACATTCAAATTCCAGTTGATGACGTAAGGTGTCCTCAAATTCTTCGACACGGCAAGGATGTCACAGGGCGTCGCCGTGCAATCGATGGACGTCTGGAAGACTGGTCCGGCCGTGGACCAATTCAAACCGTTTACACCGCCGCCCGGAACGTTAACGGAGGACGCCGCAATGTTCCCGTTTGCACCGGGAATTCCCGTAGAGGGGGCCGTCGGGATGACATTAATTCCTGCGGTTGAGGCGTTATTTACGCCGTTTTGGCCTAGGAAGAGCGAAAGGTGTGGAATTTCATATATGATTCCCCCGCCAGCCCGGACCACAGTCTTCCCTTTGCCGCCAGGATCCCAGGACATGCCGAATCGCGGTGCGAAGTTATTGTGGTCGCCGTTGTACGGCGCGCTAATGCCATGCCCTACTTGGTGAATGCCCGTCGCGGGATCGAAATTGGCGAGGCGGCCGTTCTTTTCCTTGATCACAGTATTTAGGTCGTAGCGCACTCCCACATTCAAAGTCAGGCGTGGTGACACTCTCCAATCGTCTTGCAAGAAAGCCCCAGAGCTTTGAATGGAAACATCGCGATGCGAGTCGCCCACAAAAATTCGGCCACCAGTCTTACCGGTTTCCGCTCCGCGCGGCAACCCTGCGATGAAATCCTGCAGCGGAGTGCTGGAAACACCAACTGGGAAGCAGTTACACCTGGCTGAGAGTTCGCCTCCTGCAAATCGTATGCGGCCCTTTCCGTAGCGGTCCCGCTGATTGTCGGTGGTCCCGTGCCGGTACTCGCCGCCAAAGCGAAAAGTATGCTTTCCTCGTGTGTAGGAAACATTGTCCACTCCCTGGAAAGTCTGGTTTGGCGTGGTAAGCAGCGGCCATCCATGATTGCCGCCCAATTGATTGAAGCCATCGATGTCGATCTCAGGCAGACCGAAGTCCGAAGGGCTGGTCACCCCGGTGTTGATGCCATAAACGGTCGTCGGATTCGAAGCATGATCAGCCGTAAGGATCGATTGCCAGAACCGGTTGAAACCGAACCGCGCCTCATTGACCCAGCGGGCGTTGGGCACCCAGGTGTAATTGAAACCGAAAACCTGAGCCCTCAGTCGAGATTGCGATTCCCACTGTTCGCGCAAAACGGGGATGTCGAGTTCCGTCTGCAAGCTATCTCCGAAAAAATACCGTGCCGTTACGCTGTGACGGTCGTTAAAGTGATGATCGGCTTTAATAATGAAATTGTCGTTGCGGTTTTTATTCGGCAATCCAATGTTGAGTTGGGCGTTATCGATGCCGTCCGTGTTGGTGTTCGGATTGGCTGGATAAAGCGGCGCGAGTTTGACACTTAGAGCGTTCACGCCGCAGGTCCCGAGGCCAGCGGTCGCGCAAGCCCCAGTCACACTCGCAATAGCATCCGGGATGCTATTGACTTGGTCTCCTCCCGCCAAGCTGCTTGGAACAGTAGTAGGGCTAGTAGCTGTAAATGAGTTTCCGACTTGTGCCCGGATTGCTTCATAGGCCCCGAAGATGAACGTTTTGTTCTTGACGATCGGTCCACCAATGCTGCCGCCAAACTGGTGCAGGCGCAGACCTCGTTGAGGAGAGGGAGCACCAGTCACCGGATCGGTTGTGGGATTGAAAAAGTTCCGAGCGTCAAAAGCGTTGTTACGCTCGAAATCGTAAGCGGTACCGTGCACATCGTTGGTTCCAGATTTGATGCCCAGATTAACGATGGCCCCCGGCTTCCATCCGTATTCCGCAGGAGGGTTTTCCTGTGCGTTAAATTCCTGAATTGCGTCAATGGGGAGGATACTCCCCGGAGTCCCTTGGACGCCTTCCGCGTTTATTACAGTCGTAGCGTAGTACGGATCGTTGTTATCCGTGCCGTCGACGATGAAATTGTTGTCCTCAGGACGGTTCCCGTTCGAGCTGATCGAAAGAAAGCCACCGCCAGTTGTTCGCTGCACTCCGGGCCGCAAGACGACGAGATTTTGAAAGTCGCGGCCGTTCAGAGGCAGATCGTTTATGGATTTGTTTGCAAACGTTCCGCCAAGCGTGTCATTGGTAGTTTCCACCAGCGGGAGCTGCTCCGTCACAGTGACCGTTTCCGATACGCTGCCGGGCTGCATCGTAATGTCGAGGCGGACATCTTTCGCCACTTCCAGCCGGATGCTGCTGCGCTCGACTTTCTTGAACCCTGTCGCCTCAACGACCAACTTGTAGGGGCCCGGCGGCAGGCTGGGAGCGACATAGTCTCCCGCGTCGTTGGTTTCGAGCGTTCGCGCGATTCCCGTGTCCACATTGGTGATGGTCAAGTGCGCGCCTTTGACAAGGCCTCCACTTTGGTCCGTCACGGTGCCCAGAATGCGGCCTTCCTGCGTTTGCCCGGACGCAATGCCTAGCGCGCAGAATGCAAATAGAAAAACAACGACACTTCGAAGAAATGTCATAGATCCCCCGTTTCCCCCGTTGAGGCACAAGGCATGCCTGCGAATGAACGCCGCGTCCCTGAACACGGCATTTGTCTTAATACTGGTTCTACATGGACAGACGGTTGTCCGTCAAGGACCGTAAGCGCTGCGAGTCGAGGAAATTAGAGACAAATGAGATGGATTCCTGGCCGGAATCGTTAAAATACTTCGAGGAAGGGTCTCGATGACTTGGCTGGCGCTCATCTTGTCTTGAGTCTCGGAGGATGTCACCAGTTAAGCAGAACGTTCGGGGGCGCGATCTACTCTCTTGCGGGCTGGAGCCGGCTCTTGATTCGCCAGAGAAGGATAGAACCCACGACCATCGACACGAGGCTTGCCGTCTGCGCGTTCGACATGCCGAAAAAGGATCGCGGGTTGATGCGGATAAATTCAATCAGGAATCGGGCCACGCCCGTCAGGATCAGGTAGGCGCAAAAGACTTCTCCCTTGGGCCGCGCTCCAATGGCTGCTTTCTTCCCTATTTGCCAGAGGATCGCCGCAATCACCAACCAGATGAAGAACTCATAGAGAGGCGTGGGATGGACGCGCTCCGTCGTGGGTACAACGCCGTTGGGAAAGCTCATGCCCCAAGGCAGAGCCGTCGGTACGCCGTAATCGCCGTCACCGGAGAGCAGGCACCCGATGCGCCCAATGGCATAACCAACTGCTGCGGCCGGGGAGCAAAGCTCCATGAATTCCAGCGTTGGAATCCCGAAACGTCGCGCCAGAAATAGTAACGCGACAAATCCGCCGAGAAATCCGCCAAACCAGGCAAATCCAAAGCGGCTGATGAGCAATGACGGATTGGCCAGCAATTCGCGGGGGCTCTCCAAAACGTGATACAGGCGCGCGCCCACCAGGCCGGCGAGCCCGGCGATGCCAATAATGAGAAATCCTTCGTCGTGATGGCCAGGCTTGCCGTCACCCTCCAGGTAGCCGCTCTTCACGAATTGCTCGCGGCGGCGGTCAAAGTCTGCCTGCAAAACGTACGCCGCGGCCAACATGCCGGTAGCAACCATTAAGCCAAACGTCGGAATTGTGAGCGGACCAAGGTGAAGAAAAGGAATCATCGATGGATTGAGTCAGGCTCCCCCTGTGAGTATACATAACGCTTAACTATCGCTCGAACGCCGCTCTCATTTTGCAATGTGATTCCACGATTGTCGTTGGTGATGATGCTTGAATGGTTGTCCCGCTCTATTTCCGCACACGCAACACGAAACCAAGCCCGACCCAGATGCCGAACGCGATCCATTCCGCGAGCGAAAAGTGCCCAGGGAATTCGGGCAAAACTTTCATCAGGAAGAGCAGCAACGAGACGGCTATCCCCAGCCCTGTCAGGAGGCGCATGGACGCCCGCTTCTCCACGAACCAGAAAGAGAGGCATGCGGCGAACCATCCCAGGGCGGAGGCCATCGAACCCACTTCCGTCACCGGAACAAGCAGCGCATCGCCGAGGAAGAGTCCTACGAGTGTCCCAGCGGTAATTCCCAAGACAGCAACCGAAGGCGTCAGAAATATCGGATGAACCGTTCCAAAGCTCTCATGGATTGTCCGGCGACGGCCATAGGCGAACAGCAGGCGGCTGGACGCAACGAAATTGCCGTTAAAACATTGGAACAGCCCAAAGAGTGCCATGATCACGATCAGCCGCACAGGCCACTGTGCTCCCAGGGCTTGTTCGAATGCGATAGCGGTTGCGAATCGCTTTCCTACCAGACTTTGCCAGGGCGAGACGTAAGCCACCGCCGCTACAGCAAGCACGTAAAAACCGGTACCGACTAGAAGCGCCATCACAATCGCGCGAAAAAATCCCACCGAACGAAATCCCGGATGAGCCTCCTCCGCCACTTTGGGCACGGATTCGAATCCGGTCATGAAATACGGCACGATCTGAAGCGTCAGCAGAATCGAAACGAAGGGAGTGGCGCGAAATGCCGGATGAAAATTGACGGGGGCGCCGCGAATGGCGCTAATGCCCAGGAGAATCACGAAGAGAAGAAGTACGATCCCCGTCGTCCAATTCTGAAAGGTGGCGCTCCAGCGGATTCCCCGGTAGTTCAGCACTCCAAGAAACACCGTAAGCCCCACGCCCAGCAGCAAACGCGGAAGAAAAACGGGTTCCCCCGCCACTCGGTACAATTCGAACGAATTCAGCGACGGAAAAATGTACGCTGCAAGTTTTCCGAGTGCCACCGCTTCCCACGGGCAAACGATGAAGTACGCCAGCAGCATCATCCAGCCAGTGAAATAACTCACAATCGGTGGAAAGACCTGCGCGGTGTAGGCAGCTTCGCCGGCGGCGTCCGGAAGGCGCTGTACCCATTGGCCGTAGACATAGCCAACGGGCAGCAGCAGCAGGCCCCCGATCGCAAAACCAAGAATTGCGCCGAGCGGCCCGCTGCGCCCGAGCCAGTCGTCCATTAGTACTACCCATCCGGCGCCGATCATCGTTCCAAATGCGAGTGCAAAGTAATCGGTGATGCGGAGTTGGCGGGCGAGTGTAGTCATAGCTCCCGGAGCGCGCCCCGATTCTATACAGCTTCTCCCTTTGCGCCATCAGTTTTGATGCGGCGTTAACGTAGTGCTAACAAATCCGGCTTAGAACTTCATGCGCAGGAAAACAGGCTGTGACGGCTTCGAGTCCGCGCCTCCCCGCGAGCGCGCCCGGCCTGGGTATTTCAATTTGCGGTTCAAGACTGAGAATTCGAAAACAACTGGGACCTTGGCCGGATCGTCGGCGGTTCAACTGATGTAATTGCCGGAACGTTGAACAATATGTTCGACTTCAGCGGCGGCCCGAAGGCAGGAAAGCTCATTCTCGATCCTGCTACGGGAACAATCGTTTCTCAATAACAAATCAGCGGAGTGAAAAGCTCCGCGCACCCGTTTTCATTCAAGCTCCCCAGATCGTCTCGGTCTCGACAAGGCGATCCGGGCTTCTTTTTTTGCCTCTACTTTGCTGGAGTCCCTTTCGAGCCGGACAACCCTGCGGCCACCCCCATCATCCGTTCACTTGTCCTCCTCGGGGCAAGGAGCGATGCCAGTGACAAGTCTCACGAACGCGTTTTGCTTTGGAGTGCTTTTAGTATCCGCGGCGCCCGTCTCGGCGCAAGTTCATGGCCTGCCGGAACAAATACTCGCGGGCCCAGTGAAAGCGTCACAAGCTGCTGTTCTCGACGAGATTCGCTTCACCGGATTGCGCCGCATCACCCCCGAGGCGGTCGCCGCACAAATCGCAATGCATCCCGGCGATCGATTTGATCCAGCGAGGGTTGCTAAAGACGTGCGCGCCCTCGCGCGGTTGGGTTGGTTCGAATCGATTCAAGTGGAAGCAACGCCCTCCACCGAATGTGCGAAGCAATTGCCTGAAAACTCCAAATGCGTAGCTCTGATTTTTCACGTCAGCGAATTTCCTTACCTTTCCAAGGTGGAGTTTTCCGGCTCGCGGCTCCTTTCCCGTAAACAAATCGACAAATTACTGGAAGACAAGAAGCTCGCGCCCCGCTTGGGAAAACCAGCCGATCCATCGGCGCTTCAACGAATCGCTTTTGCGATTCGCGTCGCGTTGAATGAGCTGGGCCATCCGGAGACGAGCGTTCGAATCGCCCGTGAGGAAGCGAGCAATGCAACTGTCGCCGTTCGCTTTGAGATTACTGATGGTCCCTTGCTGCGTGTGCGCCGGGTCAATTTCGATGGTCACCCAATAGTCTCAATTAGACTAGTGCGCGGCCAGATGAAGAGCATCGCGCCTTGGAAACCGCTCGCCTCGTGGCGCGGCAAAAACGCCTACACCCGCGAAGCATTTGAAGAAGATCGTCGGCGAATCGTCGCCTATTACGAGAACCATGGCTTTCCGGAAGCACGAGTCGGCAGCGCGACAGTCGCTCGGTCCAACGAATTATCGCGCCGTTGGCTTCCCTGGCCACATGAGTCGGCGCAGGCAGGGATCTCCGTTTCCATCCCGATCGAGGCGGGCCCCTATTATCGGTTCGAATCCATGAAGGTGACCGACGCTCTCCGGCAAGCTGCGAGAGAGTGCCTCAGCGCGGCCACCAGTTTTCCTAAACCAGACGAAAGCGACGCCTTTTCTCAGGAGAAAATAGACAAGCTGCAGGGCTTATGGGCGGCACGCATTCAACCCAAGAATTCTGTGTTTGATCGCCTTCCTTCCCATTCCGTCGACGTGATGCGAACTTTCGATCCGGAGAATCACACTGCGCGCATCACCTTTGATCTGAGCGACTCCCCGCCGTATCGCGTTGAGCGCGTCGAATTCATTGGCTTGCACAAATTCAGCGACCGTTACGTACGTCGCAGAATTGCCTTGCGCGAAGGCCATCCAATCGATGAGCGCGCGCTCGAGGGTGGCCTCCTGCGCTTGGCGAGGACGGGTTACTTCAAGCCCATCCACAAAGAAGACATTCACGTTCAGCTCGATGAAGCCATTCACGCCGCCAACGTCTCGATTCGCCTCGAAGAAATTGGGCAGCAGCGCGCCTCGCTGGCAGGAGGCACCGGTCAATTCGGGAGCACGCTTGGCGTCATCTACACCATCTTCGACCTGCTGAATCGCGAGGAACTTCTTTCCGCGCAACTCGATGGCGGCCCGGAGACACTTCAGATCATGCTTGGCGTGGCGAAGGAAGGAATCTTCGGCACGCGCGCCTCGCTGGCCTTTTCGGTTTTTAATAATGTGATTCGCCCGCGGTTCGCGAGCAGCGCACACGGACCGTTTTTCTCTTCCCACAACGAAGGAATCAATATTCCCTGGACCTACCCGTTGAGCAACACCGACTCGCTCGGTGCGAACTACACTCTGTCGAGCACAACCACGGAATATCCGTCTGCCTCTATCTCTAGCGTGCCAGGTGTGACGCTCGGCGACGTTCGATCAAGAGCTTCCAGCCGCTCGCTTGGAGTCGGCTGGACCCGCGACACGGGAAATGAGCGCGTTCAATTTGCGAATTCCGCTTCCGGAGGATGGCTCGGCGGCAGTGAAAACATGGTCCGTTCCTCTGCTGAATACGATCGCATGCTTCCCGACCGGATTTTCACCCCACACAGTGCATGGACTTTTCGAACGACATTCAACGGTGCAGGAAGCTATCACGGCAACATGCCATTTTATGCGCGACTATTTTCAGGTGACGAACTTGTGCGCGGGCTTCGTCCCGGCGAGCTTGGCCCTGACGCAGTAACAGTCACCACGTCGGCGAGCGGCGGTCTGACTTATTCCGCGGCGCCTGCCGGCGCAAATCTTATTACCGCATCTAGCGTCGAATACCGCTTCCCTCTCAGAGGAGGCACGGAAGCCGCTGGCTTCTTTGACCTCGGCTCCGGCTGGCTGCTCCCCAACTGGCTGGGCCCCACCAAGCCGCTCCTGCTCGGCACAACAAATGGCGCGCTTCACGGCTCCACGGGAATCGAACTTCGCTGGACCGTGCCCGGCGTCGAGGTTCCCGTTCGCGCTTATTATGCGCTGAACGTTCTGCGATTGAATCGCGTCATTCCCCTCTCTAGCACATCCAGCTTCGTGGCGCACAACCGCTTCTCCGCCTTCGGATGGGGTCTCGGCTCGCTGTTCTGAGCGGCATGTCTGTACTACACTTCCGGAACCATGAAACACAAAAAGCAGGTGAAGGAAGCGAAGCGGATCGTCGAAAAGTACCGCATCACAAAAGGTGAGAAATTCCGGCTGAAAGACTACGACCCCGCTGACACGAATGGCGTCAAGAGCAAACAACACGCTGAAAACATCCTGGAGAGGCGCGTAGGCCTGCTCAGTGACATGCAGGAAAAACTTTATGCCCAGGATCGCTGGGCGCTGCTGCTGATTTTTCAGGCCATGGATGCCGCCGGGAAAGACGGCGCCATCAAACACGTAATGTCCGGCGTGAATCCGCAGGGCTGCGACGTCCACTCGTTCAAGGCGCCCAGCAACGAAGAACTGGACCACGACTGTCTCTGGCGCACGCACAGGTGCATACCGTCGCGCGGCAAGATCGGCATCTTCAATCGTTCTTATTACGAAGAAGTTCTCGTCGTCCGCGTGCATCCACCGCTTCTGAGGGCGGAGAAGCTCCCCGACCGATTGATCACCAAACACATTTGGGACGAGCGCTACGAAGATATCAACGCTTTCGAACGCTACCTGACGCGCAACGGCGTCGTAATCCGCAAATTCTTCCTGCACGTTTCAAAAGAGGATCAGAAAAAGAGATTTCTCGAGCGCCTCGAAGATCCGAAAAAGAACTGGAAGTTTTCCATGGCCGACGTTCAGGAGCGCGCTTTCTGGAAGGACTATCAGGAAGCCTACCAGGAGATGATTCAGCACACCGCAACGAAGCACGCGCCGTGGTACATCATCCCCGCAGACAATAAGTGGTTTACGCGCCTGGCCGTCGCTTCGGCAATCATCGAAACGCTGGACGAGCTCGATCTTTCTTTCCCCGAGGTTGACGAAGAAAAGAAGAAGGAATTGCAAGCCGTCCGGGGTTCCCTGCTTTCTCAGAAGGATTAGGAATTAGGCAGGGGTTAATCCTGTAGAGGCGGCGTTGCGTTGCTGTCTTTCGCTAGTCGCAAAGGCAAACCGGCAGTAAGTTGGAGCGGGCTACCCACCCTCTTCCGAGAGCAGGCGTCCCGCTCCACCACAGAACGAAGGAATCGCCGCAAAGCGGCTGCCACTTCCTTCCCTTCCGTGCAAAAACTCAAATCGTTGCATCGAAAACAATTAGGCATCCACTGCGGAACCACTTCACGCCTGCCCACATATATTATCGAAACCTATGGAGTCTTAATATGAAAATTGGATGCGTCAGATCGAGCAGGCTTTTCCGTGTATGCGCTCATATGGGCGCGGGCTCCCGCTCTTTCAGCAAGAGGAATCCTGTTGTCACTTCCAGTCGAATGTTTGCTGGAATCCGCCGATTCTCACGTCGAAAACGCCGGGCTCGACGACGCGTTTGTTGTCGGCCCCGATGAAGGACAAGTCGTCGGGCGTCAATTCGAAAGAAACCTTTCGGCTCTCGCCCGGCTGCAGCATTACTTTTGCGAATCGCTTGAGCCGTTTCATCGGCGGCGTCACGCTCGCAAACCGTTCGTTCAAGTACAGTTGAACAACTTCCTTGCCGGCGCGTTCGCCGCTATTTTTCACCGTTACATCAACGTGCACGACTTGGCTTGCGGAAGCCGCGGACGGAGCCACATGCAAATCCGAATAGGAAAACGTCGTGTAGCTCAGTCCGGATCCAAATTCGAACTGCGGCGGAGCCATTGCTTTCCCTGTTCCCCAATCCTCTGCTGAAAACATTTTGTGGTCGTAGGTGAAGAGGCGGTTCGGTGCGCGCGGATAAGTAATTGGGAGCTTGCCGCTGGGATTCACATCGCCGAAGAGAATCTCCGCTATGGCCTGTCCGCCCTCATTGCTGGGGTTGTAAGCCATGATGATGGCTTTCGCGGAATCCGCAATGCGGCTGATGATGCGCGGGCGCCCTTCCGTTAGCACTAGGATGACGGGCTTTTTCGTTTCCATGACTTTCATGGCAAGGTTGAGCTGAGCATCGGGCAGCGTGAGATCCGGGATGTTGCCGGGTGTTTCGGCATAAGCCCATTCTCCGAGGCACACCACAACTGCGTCTGCGCTTGACGCTGTTTCCACGGCCTTGGTGATGTCGCCTTCCTTGTCGAAGGTCGCCCCCGGAACGTAGGTAACGTTGGCTATGCCGATCTTTTCCTGAATGGCTTTGAGAATCGTCGCACGATCTTTCGGGTACATGCTCGCCCGGTCGCCTTGCCATGTATAACTCCATCCGTTATTCAGTGGAATCAGGGAATCGGCATCCGGCCCGGTCACAAGAACGTGAGCGGTCTTCGCAAGCGGTAACGTGCGATTTTCATTTTTCAGCAGCGTAATGGACTCGCGCGCAGCTTCCAAGCTGACCTGCCGCGATTCCGGTGAGCCGATTACCGTTTTCGAATCGATGCCGCGCAACGGATCGTCAAAAAGCCCCAACTGGTACTTCACCGTGAGAATCCTTCGGGCCGCCTCGTCAATGCGGCTCGCCGGCACTTTCCCCTCCTGCGCCAGTTCGAGCAAAAGGTCGCTGAAGCTATAGTCGCTTGGCACCATACTCATGTCGACTCCGGCAAGCACGGCAATACGCGTGGCTTCCTTCTCATTCGCCGCGATGTGATGAGTTGAGACGAGTCCTTTGATGTCCATCCAGTCGGAAACCACGAATCCCTGCAAACCCAACTCGTTGCGCAAAACAGTTTTCAAGAGGTAACCGTTGGCGTGACCCGGTGTTCCGTTCACTTCGCTCGAATTCACCATTACAGTGTGGGCACCCGCCTTCACAGCCGCTGCAAACGTGGGGAGAAAATATTCGCGCAAAGTATTTTCCGGAATGAGCGCGGGGCTGCGGTCACCGCCCGTTGTCGGATAGCTGTACCCGACATAATGTTTCAAGGAAGCGGAAACACTGCCTGGGCTCGAAACATCACTGCCTTCATACCCGCGAACGGTGGCCACACCCATCACCGTCGCGAGGTAGGTATCCTCTCCGAATGTTTCCCACAAGCGTGACCAAAGTGGCTGCCGTCCGGCGTCGAGCACCGGCGAAAATGACCATGGAATGCCCGCCTTGCGCGTTTCCGCAGCCGCGATCTGGCTGCCACGCAGCATCAGCTCGGGATTCCACGTCGCGGCCATCGCCAGAGGCTGAGGAAAGAGCGTGCCCTCAACAATATAGTTCGGCCCGTGAATCGTATCGATGCCGTAAAGCACTGGGATGTGCAGCCGGGTTTTCTTCGCTTCTTCCTGGATGGCGCGGATAATCTCGTGCCACTTCTCCGCGGACAACGCTTCGTCATTCACATTGAGAATGGAACCGACGCCGTATTCACCGACGGCCTTGTGGAGTTTTTCAGGATTGATTCGAATGGACTGACCTCGGCCGTCGGTAACCATGCCAATTTCGAGCTGCGTCATCTGGCCGATTTTTTCTTTCAGTGTCATCTGGCTGACCAGTTTTTCCACGGCCGCGGCGGAAGCGCTTGCAGGCGGGCCGGCCGGAGTCATATTCCGGTGCAAAAATACTTGGCTGTCGACCATGCCAGAAGCAACATCATCGGCGCCAGAGGGCGCCGCCAAGACTGTGCAAACAGCCACTAAAATAACGATATGCCAAAGCTTCCTCTGTGGGGTGGTCAAGGGTGTCTCCTTGCCAAGCATCCTACCTCCGGAGGCTGGATATTCCAAACTTTGGCTTCTTGAAATTTCCAATGGTTCACTTGTTAACAGCGGAGGGCTTGCAAACTGCCGGGAAATGCTGATGCGAAAGATCTGCTGCGGCGAAATGCAGCGCCTCAGTTTGGGGAAGAATATCGGTAGCGCAAGCTCGGCGGCATACGGTGAGAGCGTGTCCGTGTGTTGTACTCCAGTTGATAGCCCAGATGTTCCGCATCGCTAGGGTAGTCTCGATCCTCAGGATAGGGATATGGCAGAAGTGAATGCCGCGGCAAAGGCTCAACCGTAAATGCGTGCGCCGCATAGAAATCGAGATCCTTTTCAAAGCCATCGGCGTAAAAGAAATAATCGCGAATCCATCCGGTCGGCAGCGCGGGAAGCTGACGAGGATCAAAATCAAGCTTCAGTCCTTCACCTGAGCCAAAAACGACGAAGCGATCATCGGACGCTTTCAGCAAGTCGAACATGTCTCCATACCGCGTGTAGTTTCCCGCAGCGCGAGCGTAAGGGCCCGTCATGCTCCGGTGCGAATACGAGTAGATCGTGTCGCTCGCGGGCTTCAGCCGAATCTCGCGCGGATAGCCGACGAAATCCAACGCTGCCCTCGCAAGAGGCACTTGCGCCACGCGAACGTCAGGCGCATCCGGTGTCTGGTCGATTCGAATCGCGTCCCAATAGATCTTCAAATTGTTGACGATGCGAATCCGCCGTGTGCTTGAGGGAAGCTTGCCAGTCAAGTCCGCTACCATGGTCCGTTCGAGCCCCGCAGGAAAACCCATGTCTTCCACGACG
>DASQYT010000253.1:0-8908 GCA_035639075.1 Candidatus Elarobacter sp. | reverse complement strand
CTTCGAGAGAATCAGCGGCATTATTTCCACGCCCACGTCCAGCGACTTGGCCGTCAGGAACGGAGCAGAGCTGAATTTCGGGTCGTCGCCAATGGAAAGGTTTTCCGCGGAAAGCGATCCGCTGATCAGCGACAAGCTGATGTTGCCCAATTGCACTTTGCGTCCCAGCGCCGCCGAAGCTTTCTCTTCAATGATTGGCCGGAACTGGTTCACGGGGATCAGGAACGGAGCAACGAGTACCACTACAACCAGCACACCCACCACAATCAGCACAATCTTCAATGTCTTATTCACGGCAGCCTCCCAGGGCTGGACACGCGGGCGATCCCCATGCGGAAACGCCAGCATAGCACGGTGACTATACATATGAGGCCGCGCATAGTCGGGAGACTCGTTCTGGAGATGGAGGTCACGAATATGTCTTCCTCGGGTCGGGGAATCTTCCGGCTTCGACAGCGCGGCGATAGCAGGCTGGGCCCCTAATGCCGGAGCCGTATGGAATGGGAGGAGAGAAACTGGAGCAAGAGGCTAGCGAAAGGCAGCCCCACCCTTGCAAACCCCGCAAGGATGCCGTGGGGTAAAGAAAGAGCGGGGCGCCCTGGAATCGACTAGAATGTGAGCAGCGGAGGCTCGCAATGGCCCACCGGTTTACTGTGATCTTCGAGAAAGAAGCGGAGGGGGGCTACCACGTTTTCTGTCCCACTTTGCCGGGATGCCACACGCAAAGCGAGACGGTCGAAGAAGGCGTCGAAAACATTCGCGAGGCCATCGAACTTTACATCGAAAGCCTTGTCGAAGACGGGCTGCCCATGCTGTGATCTTTTCGACGGGCGTTAGAAAGGGCGCTTGTACAGGGAAAACATGGCTGCATCGTCAAAATTGAGCGGGCCGCACATCGGCGCGATCGAGCCGATGATGGAACCCATCCCGGAGGGCTGGTTTGCGATGGGATGCGAAACCGGACGCGACGACGAAAAGCCCGTACACCGCGTGTGGGTGGATGCGTTTGAGATGGCGATTTACCAGGCCACGAACGTGGAGTACGCGCGCTTTCTTGCAGCCACCAACGGCGCTCCGCCGCCGCATTGGAATGACGCGAATTTCAATGACCCGCAGATGCCCGTGGTAGCCGTGTCCTGGCACGAAGCGGCAAACTATTGCGAGTGGCTGAGTGGCATGACCGGCAAACGCTATCGCTTGCCGACCGAAGCGGAATGGGAACGCGCGGCGCGCGGCGGCGAAGAATGCTTTCTATACCCGTGGGGAGACGCGCCTCCGGAAACAGTTCCCGATTACGACAAACGATGGAAGCTCGGGCCGGAGCCGGTGGGGCTGTATAAGCCGAACGCTTACGGGCTGTACAACGTGGGCGACAACGTCCATGAATGGTGCTCCGACTGGTACGACGACGGGTACTACGCGCATTCGCCGGAACGAAATCCGCAGGGGCCAAAGAGCGGCACGCGCAAGGCTTCGCGGGGCGGCTCGTGGCGCCATCATATTAAGGTTACGCGCACGGCGGCGCGGTCCAGCATTCCGCCGGAGTTCCAATACGCGGATTATGGATTCCGCATCGCCCGGTCGTTGACCGCCTGAGAATGAAGAGGTGTTCCGCGAAGTGGAAAGAGGGAAATTTTGCGTTCATGTTAGGATGAAGGAATGCGCCACGGCTCATCGGCTTTGCGACTAATGGCATTGCTGGTGGGCGTCGCCGCAACGGCGGCGGCGCAGAAGCAGCCGAAGCCGCAAGGCCTTCCCGATGCGTCCGTCGCAAAACAGGAAAGCGCGCAGAAGCGCCAAAATCGTGTCCAAACAACCATCGAAGTTCTGGAACGGCGCTCTATTTTCTTTCCCGATATCGCCACCAGCGCCGGCCCGCTGAGCGTGAAACAGAAATTCGAACTTTTCTCGGATCAGAGCATCGCTCCTTCGCGTCTTCTCAGTTCCGCGGCGGGCGCGGGAATCGGGCAAGCGCAGAATTCGCTGGCCGCCTATGGCCAGGGAATGGCTGGATATGGAAAACGTTTCGGCACTTCGATGGCTACGGCGGCATCGACGAATTTTTTCGGAACGTTTGTAATTTCGTCCGCGTTGCACCGCGACCCGCGCTACTTCGTGACGCTGCACGGCGGGTTCGGGCATCGCGTGGGGTACGCGCTGAGCCGCATCGTGGTGGCGCGAACGGATGAAGGAAAGAATGCGGCCAATTGGGCAGGGATGCTGGGACCGCTGCTGGCGGAGAGCCTGGCGAACAGTTATTTGCCGGTGAAAGAACAAACAGCGGGGCGGACTTTTCAGAGGTATGGAATACGCATCGGACTGTACACCGCCAGCAACGCGCTGCGGGAATACTGGCCGACGATCTTTCGGAGCCTTCGCATCACCAAGATCGCTCCGGCGCCAAAATCGAATCCTGCGCCTACGACGCCGTGAGCGGCACGGCCGTAGCTTTTGACAGCGGGCGTTTTGCCAATGAACAAACTCGGGCGGAACGAAAATGGCCGGGAAGTATTACAATGGAAGAGCGGGGCTGTAGCTCAGATGGATAGAGCAGCAGTTTCCTAAACTGCTTGTCGGCGGTTCGAATCCGCCCAGCCCCACCATTTAGAAATAGAAATTGGAAGCTGGAAACTAGTAGGACTTCTGCATTGGCCTGATGCTGATGTCGGTGACTTCGGCGGTGCGCGGCGGGCGGAGCGAGTGAGTAACCATTTCCGCAATGTCTTCCGGCTGCATCAGCAGATCGGGCTGGTAGGCGCGGCCTTCCTTTTCGAAAAGTTTGGCGACGCGCGGAGTGGCGGTGCGGCCCGGGTAAACGCTAAGGACGCGGATGCCGTCAGAGTTCACTTCTTCGCGCAAACTGTCGGCGATGGAACGAAAGGCGTGCTGCGTGGCGGAAAACTGTCCGGTGGTGGCGGGGGAACGAAGCCCGGCGGAAGAATTGATGAAAACGATTTGCCCTTTGCTTTTGCGCAGCAGAGGCAGCATGGTCTGAATCATGAGGTAATGGCCGCGGACGTTCGAACGATACATCAAATCAAAATCAGCGAGCGAAGCTTTCGCAAGCGGTCCGTGGAAAATGGCGCCGCCGCAGAGCACTAGAATACTTACTCGGCCAAAATCTTTCTGACAGCGCTCGCCGAGGCCGCGGATGTCTTCGTCCTTGGTAAGATCCGCAGGACACGCGTGGCCGCTGGAGCCCAGCGCATGGATTTGCTTGGAAACATCTTCGAGGAGTTCGCGGCGGCGCCCGATCAAGCAAACCTCAGCGCCGTGCGCGGCAATCGAGAGAGCAATCGCTTTGCCGATGCCGCTGCTTGCGCCAGTCACCACAGCAATTTGATCTTTGAGAGTCTCCATGAGTTTTGTCGTGGCCTCCGCCCTCTTGCCGCCGAAACTGCAGTTGGGAGAATACCACCGGAGCTAGTTAGCGTGGCGTTTCGAAGCGATCTTCCACTCAGTCGACCGGCTTGACGTCTTCCATTAGAGCGAAGAAACCTTCGGCGAGCGTGGGGTGAATGTACACCGCGCCTTTCAGCAAAGTGTAGGGCTGCCTTGCGAGCATGAGAGTGCTGAGGATTTGCACGAGTTCGCCGCCTTCGGAAGCGAGGATGGAAGCGCCCAGGATGCAGTCGTTCGAAGCATCGATGACGATCTTCATGAGGCCGGCGGTTTCGCCGCGCTCGATGGCGCGCGCTACGGAGGTCATCTGGCATCGGCCGATTTTTAGTTTGAAACCTTTGGCGCGAGCTTCCTTCTCCGTCATGCCGACGGCGCCCAGTTGCGGATCGGTGAAAACGCAGGACGGGACGAGCCGATTTTCAATTGAGAGATTTTTCCCTTCCACCAAATTTCCGTAAACAATTTGGAAATCGTTGTAGGAAATGTGCGTGAAAGCCGGGCCGCCTTTGCAATCCCCGAGGGCCCAGACGCCGGGAACGTTGGTCTCAAGCCGGCAGTTCGCTTTGATGTAGCCGCTCTGGTCGGTTGCGATGCCGGCTTTGTCGAGACCGAGATCGTCGGTGTTTGGGCGGCGGCCGGTGGCGAGCAGGAGATGGGAGCCGGAGATGCTTGATGCGCCCGCAGGAGATTCGAATGACAGCGTAAGGGCGCCATTTTTGTTTTCGACGCGAGAGGTGCGCGTGTTGAGGAGGAATTGAATTCCTTCGGCTTCGAGGGCTCTCTGCAGCTCGGCGGCAGTCTCCGGATCTTCGCGTGAAATAATTTGTTTTCCGGTGTGAAGAACCGTGACGCGGCTACCGAAGCGACGAAACATTTGTCCAAATTCCAGGCCGATGTAGCCCCCGCCGAGAATGAGGAGATGCTCGGGAAGATCCGTCAGCTGCATTACAGTTTCGTTGGTGAGATACGGAACTGATTCGAGGCCGGGAATCGCGGGAATGCTCGGGCATCCGCCGGTGTTGATGAAAATTTTTTCGCTTTCGAGCAGTTCGCCGTCAAGCTGAAGTTGATGCGGGCCAACAAATCGGGCGTGGCCACGATGGAGGCGAAGGTTGGAGCGGTTGTCGACCTGTTTCTGCTGGCCACCGCGAAAACTGAGGACCACTTCGTCTTTTTGCGCGACAATTTTGAGCAGATCGACGCTGACATTCGACGCGTTGACACCCCAACGCACGGCGTTTCGCGCATAGTGAGCGACTTGCGCGCGGTGGACGATTGTTTTGGTGGGCGTGCAGCCGGTGTTGATGCAGGTGCCACCCAGATGCTTTTTCTCGACGAGCGCCACGGACCATCCTAAGTCGGCCATCCGATAAGCAAGAGGATTGCCGGCCTGGCCGGAGCCGATAATGATGGTGTCGTATTTCATGCGGATGGACCTCCGGAATGTAAACTCTTAGGCCCCGAATTTCATCGCGTTCGCCGCATGGTCGAGCCTTGTGCGCGCAGGCATCATGGCAGTGCATGCATTGATGAACAGGGGCGAGCATGCTCATCTGCTGGGCGATGTTCCGGCCCTAATTATCGTAGGCATCGCGCTGATCGCGCTGATCGCGTTGCGCCCATAGTTGACTAGAAGCTATTTCAAAACCCTTTTTTGACCAGCCTAAATTGTGGATTCTAAATGGGCTGAAAAGGGTTTTGAAACCAGCTCTAGTTATCCCTGCGCTGCATTGATGGTCTGCCAGATCCCAACCAGCCCTTCAGCGATGGGCCCTAAGACGTCCGTATCTCCAAAATACGCCATGTGCGAGAGCGGATTCCAGAATGCAAGTGGGCCCCCAACAAGGACCGGACAATCGGAAGTCACCGCCACACGGTAATCGGCGTTGAGTTCCTTCAGCGGATAGCCAATGACATCCGCTTTGCCATAGAAATTCACCCATTCGCCCGCAAGAGTCGGGTAGTGGCTGTGCAAGTTGGGTGATGGCACGTGTATGGGTTTACCGAAGTTTTCGTAGCGCAGGCTCCACAGCGCGACGGGACTGCCCATGGTATAGAACAGGGTCAATGTCTCCCCACAAGCGAGCGGGGCATCGCCCAGCTTTTGGCGCACACTTGGCGCAATCAATGGCTTCTCAGAAGAGTGCGTCTGCAGGTCATAGAAGAAATTGCAAGCAATGACTGTGCCGAGGCTGTGGGAGATGACACATAGAGGGGCACGGGGACCAGCCTGCTGCGCCAGACGCCGCAGAGAATCCGCGAACACAGCATGTACTCTGTCATAAGCATCGCGCCTGCCTTCGATGGGCTGATAGGCGATAGCGTCAGCAGCGAAATCCACCATGAACTCGCGCAACCCCGTCCAGCCCAAACTTCCTCCTTTGCGGAGGCGGCTCCATAGCTCATCCTCTTCGTTTTGCAGGACCGGAGCCCAATAGACTGGCTGGAAGAAGAAGCGCGGCGCTTCTTGAGGGTCTTCTCCGAGCTGCTGCCTCACACGCATGCGCAATTGTTGAATTATTGCTGAAGCAAAGTCTTCTTTCTGCCTGCCAATCCCATGGACGATGGCAACTGCGACGCTCTGGGGCATAATTTGCACCTTCCCGCCAAACGTACGACGGTGAGATTCTACTC
The DNA here is from genome assembly GCA_035639075.1 of Candidatus Elarobacter sp. Taxonomy (GTDB): domain Bacteria; phylum Acidobacteriota; class Terriglobia; order Acidiferrales; family UBA7541; genus Acidiferrum. The sequence continues at coordinate 2,872 of DASQYT010000253.1, read as the reverse complement.
GACACGATAGTGGCAATAGAGGAATTGTTGTGTGGTTGAGGAAAGTTTCCTGCGGCTCATTACAAGCATTTACTAAGTGGAAGTGAGCGCCAGACTCGCATCACGGGGAATTCAGGCCGGCGGGACAAAAAGAGAGGCGCTCGGCAACTCACAAGCGCCTCCCTTACTACGTCAACGTAAACCGTACCTCACTGGATCACCTCCTTCTCGGCAGGAACGCCGATGTCGACAAGAGTGTCGAGTGAGTCCGAGTATAGCGCGGGATCGGGGAGATGTCAGAACAAGCGTTTCCTTAATTTTTGGGTTTGGGCCCGCCAAAGCCGGGGTCGGGTTCCTAGGCCGCTTTCTGATTCTCGCGGCTGACTGGGACCGCGTTCATGACCGGCCGGTGGAAATCTGCAAGGCGCACCACGGCCAGTTCCCAGCAATGCTGAAGTGTGTAGAGGCTTGCGAACACCAAGGCGATCACTGCAAAGCCCAGTGCGAAGAGGGCGAACACTGCGAGCAGTTCCTGAACGAAGTAAAGTTGGGACATCATGATGACTGCCAGGAATCCCCACAGCCATTTGCGATTGTCGTCCTTGAGCTTGGTTTGCACGGCAGCCTCCTGTGTCCAATGGCGGTGTGCACTCTCTCGCGTTCAGGGGACAGGAACAATGCACCAAGGATGAACTGTGGATGGACTGCGGGTGAACCGGCAAGGAGAGCATCCCGTCTAAAGAGGTCTACTGAAAGTCGAGAACGAAACGGCAATTGAAGCATTGTCCTTTCTGTGCGCAGCAGCACGGTGAGGTTGACGCAGGCCGACGGCCGGCGTAGCGTAATCAAAGGATGCCAAGGGTGATGCGAATTCGAAGCGCGAGATGGGCGCTGCGGGCGTTGAGTTTGCTGGCGATTGCGGCTCTTGTGGTGGCGCCGACGTGTGCGCCGCTTTGTGCGGTTCAGAATTGCGGGCGAGCCGATGCTTCGGCGGCAGCAAATGGGATTTGCCATCGAGCTGCCACCATGCACCACGAGGCGCTGCTCGTACACGGCACTCGAAATTGCAATTTGCTGGAATTGCCCGCGGTAGTCTCGGCTTCCACTCCGTTTGGCAGTGCTTCCGGCGAATCGCGCTTGACCGCGTCCGATGGAACATTCTTCGCGACTGGGCAGGAAAATCCAGCAGCCACGACAATGCTTTCCGATTCATGGTTTTGCCGGCCGCATGATTTCTCTAGCGGGTTTACGCCTGTAGTTTCCAGTGTCCTTCGAATCTGAGTAGTCCCTCCTGAAAAACTAAAAGCAGCCAATCTCGTGATAGGCGGGAGGTCGGCCTGCGCGCGCAAGAGAAACGGTTTCAGCGGCGTGCAACTCCGAATATTTCCCATTTTCATTCACGAAGGACGCGACTTGCGGCACGAGGAAGTTCAGGAGAAAAAAATGAGCGATACACGAAGAAGATTTTTTCATGATGCGGCGATTTTTGGCGCTGGGCTATTGGGAATGAGCAAGAGCCTCGAAGCTCAGGCTGAAAAACCAATGAGGATGCATCCTCGTGAAGCAAATCAGTCACACGCTCGGGGGCCGGGCGCGCCCTTGCCTATGGTGACGCCGGACGTGGCGGATTTGCCAAACGAGATGGATGGCGAAGTAAAAGTTTTCCGCCTCATAGCCGAGCCGGTGAAGAAGAGAATCGCGCCGTTCAAGACCATCGACGCGTGGGGCTACAACGGAAGCTGCCCCGGGCCTACGATTCAGGTGCAGCAGGGCGATCGCGTGCGCGTGATCTTCGAGAACCGATTGCCGGAGTCCACTTCCCTGCACTGGCACGGCCTGGAGATTCCCATCGAGCAGGACGGCGTGCCGTACATCAGCCAGAAGCCGGTCGCTCCCGGCGAGAAGTACGTTTACGAATTCACCGTCCACCAGGAAGGCACGTTCTTCTATCACGCGCACAGCGCCATGCAGGAAATGATGGGGCAAATCGGATTTTTCGTGGCGCATCCGCAAAAAGATTACAAGCTACGCGCGGATCATGACTACGGACTGATCTTGCAGGAATGGGGCGTGCTGCCGAGCAATACCGTCCCGAACACGGCAGCGATGGAGTTCAACTGGCTGACGTTCAACGGAGTTTCCGCTCCGATGACGACGCCGTTGCTCGCGCGGCTGGGAAGCCGGGTGCGGCTGCGCATCGTCAATCTTGGAATGGATCATCACCCCATTCACCTGCATGGGCACCAATTCGTAGTCACCGGCACGGAAGGCGGGCGCGCGCCGGAATCGACGTGGGTTCCGATGAACACCGTGCTGGTGGGAGTGGCGCAGGCGCGCGTCATGGAGTTCGAGGCGAAATATCCCGGCGCGTGGATGATCCACTGCCACCTGCCGCACCACATGATGAACAGCATGATGGATTTGCTGCGTGACCGGCAGATCGAAACGGCGGACCAGACCGAGATGAAAGCGATGAGTCAGATGGAGTCGCTCGCGAAAAGCGTTCCGTTCGAGCACGTGCACCACGCGCCGATCGCTCAGAACGCAGAGAGCGTGCCGGGATTTCCGCAGGATGCCTTCATGGAAATGGGCATGGACGAAGCCGTAGGAAAGCCGGAAACCTACGGCCTGCCGAAAAATTGGAGCGCGGGAATGATGGGAATGATGACCATGGTACGCGTGCTGCCGGAGAACGAATATGACGCCATCCTCACAAGGAAGAAGGCACCGACTGCGGCAACGGAGCATCACCATGAGTCGTGAAAAGTTGAAAAAAGTTTCAACGCAGAGAACACAGAGTCACGGAGAAGAAGAGGAGAAACCATGCGGCCGTCGATGAAGTGCGGAGTGATTGTAATTGCGAGCTTGCTGGCGATGGCTGGCGCCGTGCGGG
>DASQYT010000252.1:0-7992 GCA_035639075.1 Candidatus Elarobacter sp. | reverse complement strand
AGTCGCTATGAGCAAGCAAGCCGCTTTTTGGGACGCAAGCGCGCTAGTGCCCTTGTGTGTTCAAGAGGCAAGCAGTCGCCAGGCGCACACCCAGTTGCGGAAATTTATGCCGGTGGTGTGGTGGGGGAGCCCCGTCGAAGTTCACAGCGCAATCGCACGACTGCATGGCTCGGGGAATCTGAAGGACGTTGAGAAGCAAGGAGCTCTGTCCCGTCTCGATCTGCTGAGCCGCGGATGGAGAGAAATTCTTCCGGGCGATCACGTACGCGATTTGGCTCAACGCCTCTTGGATACTCACGAATTACGAGCCGCGGATAGCCTGCAACTCGCCGCCGCTCTAACTTGGTGCCAACAACGTCCCGCCAGAAGAGACTTTATCTGTGCAGATCAACAATTGTCCAAAGCTGCAACAGCGGCCGGCTTCATTGTCCTCGAGCTTTCTTGAGCTGTCCCCCGGTCTTTGACTTCATCCCCGTGCAGGACCGGCTTCTCTGAGAATTTCTCAGTAGGTTTGATTGGTTCGTCGCTTGACAGTTGCGTAAACCCCGTCGTTTTGTGAGGGCCGATAGTCGACTTGGCCTCTCTCTCGTTGCAACAAGCCACTCCCTATTTCCGAAGTCGAAGAAGTGCTTCGTAGCAATAACGGTCAGCAGCAGCGAGCAGGTGATACGAGGTGCCAAAGGTACACAGCTAACCACCGATGGTTCGCGCATCGGCAATCCCAGCCCCGCTGGCCGGGCCTGCATTTTGCGCTCGGACGAACATGAGCGTGAATTGATCGGCCGCGATTCGCACTCGACGAACAACCGCATGGAATTGAAAGCGGCGATAGAAGGGCTGTTAGCCTTGGAAGAGACATGCGAGGTCGAGGTGGTCACCGACTCTGAATACCTGCTGCGGGAAGTCACGGAGCGCCTAGCGCGCTGGAAGAGCAACGGATGAAAAACGGCGGTGGGGAAGGTTGTCCTCAACCAGGACCTTTGGAGGCAACTGGACGCTCAGGTTGCGCGCCACAAGGTAAGTTGGACGTGTTCGCGGGCACGGGAACAATCCCGATCAGAATCGTTGCAACGGCCTTGCGTAGGCCGCTGCACGCGAGCAACAGACCATGCTGCGATAGACAAAGCGTAAGAGAACACCAGGGAGCATCCTCTGGCTGGAGAAGAATCCGTTGTCGTCCTCCGGCCAGTGGTCCCCTTGCCCATCGCCCTCTACGATTCGAATGGACTCCTCTTCGAGTCATATGACGGAGGCCAACCCTACCGGCATCACCGCATCGTTTGGGAAAGACTGAAACCGATCACAGAAGAGGCGCCCGCTGGCAGTTCAGTCGAGCAAAACCGCTCCCATTAGGAGACACCGCGATGACTTCCACGTCGACCCAAGCCCATAGTGAGATGACTTCGGAGTGGAGCGATGACGGCACGCGCGGGCTGATGATGCCGTATGCCGACCCACGGGCGTACAGTGACCGGCTCAACAGACTGTTTACCCCCGCGGGTTGGACGCGCAAGTACTCCGTGCGGGCCAGCGCACCCGTCCAACGCAGCAAGCGTGGACCGGCGGCGAAGATCCTGGTCACGTGCGAGGTGACGATCGGTTGTATCGGAACCAACTCGGGCACGGGCGAAGAATGGTCCGATAAAGAGAATGCGCTTACCGGCGCCGAGGCACAGGCGTTCAAGCGTGCTTTGTCCTGCTTCGGACTCGGGCGCTACTTGTACGACGTGGAGGGCGAGTGGGTCGAGCAGGACCAGTACGGCATACCAAAGAAGAAACCCAAGCTGCCGCGATCGTGCCCAGGGTTCAGGAGAGTTGCAGATCTGCCCAGCGTTCTTCGAACAAGGATCCGGGTGCCCGGGACACCTTAGAGAGTGTCGATACTTCCCCCGACTGAGTTCCAGAATCTCGTTTCGGGACTGCGGGCGAAGACTGAAACAGGCGAGAGACGATTCATCGCCAGGAAGCTGGGTTCCGCGACTACTTCCCGATAGCCGACGAAATCGATCTTGGTAACGTTGGGCTAGTTGTTAGGCTTCTGAGCGCGCGTTGCAGCGGTCGTACACAAGTAGCTCCGGTAGGAGCAAAGATCGGCGAGCAGATCCTTCGAGTCCGAGAGAATCGCCGCCTTCTCCGTCTTGCCCACGAGCAGAATGATGACGTCATCGCGCCCCGGACTCATCCTCAGCATAAACGGATAGAGACTAAAAGGCTTGCCGCCGATGCCGGCGTCCGTGACGCCCGGAGCATAAAACATATAGTGAGGCATATTCATGGTCCACGGGCTCGGGCCTTGCCGTCCAGCCGCGCATCACCGGGGCGATCATATAGGCGACGCCGGTTCGCGCAGGGTTTGGGTAATCTTTGGTTCCAACTTTTTTCGTAACCTCAAGATGTACCTCCTTTGCATCCATACCCCGCGCCCTCAATTCGGCCGTGTAGATATAGTCTTGTAGCAGTGTCTTTGAGCCTTCGGCGTCGAAGCAAACCGGCCAAGCAATATCGTCTCGGAACGGACGGTCGGGCCACTGCCAGTCACGCGCACAACGATGCAGCTAACGCCGTTTGTGCCTCGGTGATTCAGGAGATATCCCTTGGACGGATCCAGCACATATGTTGTCGCGCCAGCGCGCAAATGCGGGGGAGCAGCGCTTAGCGCGTAGCGCACTTCCAGCGACTCCGGCATTCGTTCCAGCTTCGACGGTGAAACATCAGGACTTCCGTCAGACTTAATGGTTTGTGCAACACAAGTGAAACTCGCCAGCATTCCTAAGATGGCAATGTGTTTCGAAAACTTCACGATGTCTCCCGTTGTCTTTTGAGAACTCATTTTTGGGCCCACTCACGCGGATGGAGATTAAGGGATCAAGTAGAGCAATGGTCAAAAATTGCCGTAGGCTAGATATTTCTTCAGAGGTCCAGTACATCCGTGGCCATCCTGCTTCGGGATGTTCGCGGTTTTCCTCGGGGAAGTCGGAGCGATCTAAACTGAGTCTGGTCCCTCCACCCTATGCCTTTAGCTCAAATCTGACCATCGAATTGACGTCATCGGGCCACATAGCGACATGCCATGCCTGGACGATTTTCTGGCTGGGAACTAACTCGGTCATTCGTCCCGTAATTTGACCGTCAAAGCACTTGAAAGAACCACGGGCTTCGCCGTGAATTTCGGCAGGGAGACCGCTGAAGGCGCTGAATTGCTTGGCATCGGTCAATGCTTCGTAAACTCGCTTGGGACTCGCCTTAAAATCAACTTCATGATGTATGGGCGCCGCCACTGAGATGGCTCCTTTGGTTGAGTTTTTCCGAACTGCACGGTCGCTGCCTTGAAATCGACGAGCACGGCGGCATTCCACCACGGGATTTAAATATGTTCAAGACCATATTTTGCTGGGCGGCTGAGACTCCTTCGAAGCATACTTCGGTGCTAGAGAACGAGGAGGCCACATGCCTTACGCTGCCGCTGGTGCGCTTCGCCCCGGCGCTGAGTGATGGCATTAAGGGCATTCGAAGTTAGTGCGACAGGTGAAGGGAGTAGGACCGATCGAGCTCCCGAGGAGCGGCACCCGGTCTAAACAAACGGTCTACTCCCCCGCCCCCACCATCACGATCGGCATCGTAGGCACCAACGACCCCTGCTCCGGCTCCACCGTAATCGCAAACGTCTTAGCCTCTACTCCTGGCGGCAACTGCGGATTGATAACGGTCGCGCTGCCCTGGACGTCGGGCTTGAACACCCCAGCCGGAATCGGCGCACCGCTGGTAGGAATCAGCCACAGTTCATAAGCCTTCTGCGGAGGCAACGTCGGCAAATTGCTGGCCAGGAAAATCAAGCTAGAACGATTGCGGACATAGATCGCCTTTCCTTGCGGCTGAGGCGCAGTCTTGGCTGCGACCAGCGTCACCCGCATGGCGTCCGTTGCGGTAAGCGTTTCCACAACTTCGCGGGCGCGCTGCAGTTGCGCCTGTTGCCCAGTTGACTCGTTCTCCAACTCGGCCACGCGTTGCGCCAGTTGGTCCTTCTGCCGCCAGAACCAGCCGGCCACTAGGGCAAGAGCGACGGTTGCCAACCAGGGCAATGGTGCCCACCATGCTCGCCGTGGCCGAACCGGCACCGCGCGCGGTTCGCGGGCGATGGCATCCGTCAAGCGCTGCCGAGCCCGCCGCGGCGGAGTCGGACCGGCCGCCGAAAGCGCCATCAACGCCATGTCCCCTCGGAGTTCTTCCAACTCGCGACGGCACGCGGAACACTCCGCCACATGCTTCTCCAGCGCGACTCGCTCGTCCCCCTGCAACCCACCCAGGGCGTAGAGTGCGAGATCCTCCGCGAATTGTTCGTGTACGCTCATGCCACAAATGTTTTGCGCAATGCGAGCAGCCCGGTGCGAATGCGGGTCTTGATCGTGCCCAGCGGCTCTCCTGTCTTGGCCGCAATCTCAATGTGCGTCAGCCCTTCGAAATACGCCATCTCCAGCGCGCTGCGCTGCGCCGCGGGCATGGTTCCCAATGCCCCTCGGACTTTCTCCATGGCGCGGGCGCGCTCCGCATCTCCCGCGATGTCGAGTTCCACCGAAACCACCACATCGGCGATGTCAGTTTCCGGACGCCGCTTGCGTAGCCCGTCAATCGCGCGGTTCCGGGCAATCACTGCCAGCCACTGGCCCAGGTTGCCGCGGCTGGAATCGAATGCTCCAGGATTTCGCCACAGTTGCAGGAACACTTCCTGCAAAACATCCTCAGCCGCGCCCGTATCGCCCAGCACCCGCAAAGCGACTGCATAGACGATGGAAGAGTAGCGGTCGTACAGCAGCGTCATGGCGTTCGTGTCGCCGGAGCGTATAGCCAACACTAATGAAAGGTCGGCCGAAACCCCTTTTGACTCAATGCTGGACAAACGTTATCTCATCCTCTCTTGAGTACGACTGGGGGTGCCATGGCGGATTGCCGGGCGGTTCCCACCTTGTTGCCATCCGTGTTCCCGGCGGCTCCCGTATTTATTACCACGGCAGGTGGCACAGGAACTGCCGCGAAACCATAACAGCATTCTCCTGCCTTCGACAAGCTGCCACGGAAACCTTACCCAGCCCGGGAAGCGCGAGACCCGGGCATTAACCGAGATTCTGCACGGGCGACTCGGCTCGCTATCGGAAACCCTGACCCATCCAATCTGCGATTGCGCTCGTACATAGGCCAGGAGACGTAGCCAGTCGTAACCGTCCGGGCGTGGCGCCGCGCCCGAGACAGTGGGATTCACGATGGCGACGTACATCAAATTCACTCCTTGAGAGGTTTTCCATGAAGAGAATGAAACTACTGCCGGCCCTCGGCATGGCGCTGCTCATGCTAGTACCTTGCAGCCTGTTTGCATCCAGCCACCGCGAGGCGCCCATCACGGCACTGGATCATGCCGCGGACATCACCGACTGGTACGCCTTTGTCAGCTACGACCATCCTGACCGTGTGACCATGATCCTAAACGTTGACCCGTTCCTTGAACCTTCGAACGGTCCCAACTATTTCCCCTTCGATCCCAACGTGCTCTATGAGATGAGGGTGGACAACAACCAGGACGGAGTGGAGGACATAATCTTCCAATTCCGTTTCACCACCGAAATCCGCCAGCCCAGCTTGTTCACTGCATTGGTGGGCGGCATCGCCGGCATCCCACCGATTACAGCCTTGGACGGATCAGGCTCCGAAGGTCTAAGCCTGCGCCAGAATTACACCGTAACCATGGTCAAGGGCGGCAAATCCACTTGCCTGAACAAGGGGAAGACACTGTTCGCGGTTCCATCCAACGTGGGCCCGAGGACCATGCCGGATTACCAGTCGCTGTTCAACCAGGGAATTTACGAACTAGGCAGTGGCGTACGCGTTTTCGCCGGAACTGTGGATGATCCCTTCTACATCGACCTGGGAGCCGCCTTCGATTCCCTGAACTTCCGCATGGGAGTTGGCGGCGTGTTGCCGGCAGCGGAGGATGCCGATGACACTCACAACTACGCTCCCGATGCAGTGGCCGGTTTCAACGTGAACTCCATTGTGCTGGAAGTTCCCATCACGATGCTCACGGTCGACGGTAAGATTCATGGTGCCGGCGATAAGCAAGCCGTCATCGGTACCTATGCCACTACCTCGCGCCATCGGGTAACCGTACGCCGCTCCCCCAATCCGGAAAAAGACTTCGGTGCATTCCGGCAGGTGCAGCGCATGGGCAATTCGCTAATCAACGAACTCATCATCGGGACTGGTTCCAAAGACCGGTTCAGCATGGATGAACCGGAGAACGACGCGCAGTTTGCGGATTTCTTCCTCAATCCTGTGTTGGCGGGAGTCTTCAGCTCTATCGGCATTCCGGTGGCGCCGAATCCGCGGACCGACCTGCTGATTCTCGGCCAGTACATCCCGCCGATTTGTCCGGGCTGCGGTCCAAACGATGCGGGACCGGTGGCTGACCTGCTGCGGCTGAATACCGGGATTGCTCCTACTCCGGTGGGCAGCCAGAAGCGGCTGGGATTCCTGGCGGGCGATCTGGCTGGCTACCCCAACGGACGCAGGCCCATCGATGACGCGGTGGACATCTCCTCGCGCGCCGTGGCCGGCATCCTGGTGGATCCGGTGAAGTTCGGTACCCTGATCGGTGACGGCGTGCAATTCAATCCGGAAGGCTATGGCGCGACGTTCCCTTATGTTGTGCCGGCCAACAACGGGCGTGACGGCCATCACATCGGCCCCGGGCAGGCAGGCTGCTCCGGACAACCCGGCGGCATTTGCCCCGTTCAGTAACTAACCCTCGTGGCCGCAGGATGGCACCGGCGGCCACGATTCTCTCTCAACCGAATCGAGGAGCGTCATGAAGCGAATTCTTGCACTGTTCTTACTGATTGCCAGCACGCTGACCATCGCCGAAACCAATAACACGTCGGCAAGCGCCGACCTCTCGCCCGCGGGGCGCAGCATCGCGGAAGCCAGAAAGGCGATCGAAAAGAAACCCACCCAATACTCCGGCTACAACCTCCTGGCCATGGCGCTGGCCCGGCGCGCACGCGAAACTTCCGATGTCGGCTTCTACGCCCAGGCCGAGGACGCACTTAAGAGGTCCCTCGACCTCGCCCCCGGGAACCTGGACGGCGAAAAAATCCACGTCTGGCTGCTTCTGGGCAGGCACGAATTCGCCGCCGCCCTGGACGCCGCCAAAGCGCTCAACAAAAGAGTACCGGATGATGTCCTTATATATGGCTTCCTCACCGACGCCAATGCCGAACTCGGTAATTACAAAGAGGCGGAGAGGGCAGCGCAGTGGATGCTCGATCTTCGCCCCGGTAATCTCCCCGGCGTGACGCGTGCCGCATATCTACGCGAGCTCTTCGGCGACGTAGACGGCGCCCTCGAATTAATGGACATGGCATACCAGTCCACGCCACCGACTGAGACCGAAGACCGTGCCTGGATTCTCACCCAGATGGGCCACCTCCTGATCATCTCGGGCAAGACTGATAAGGCAGAGAAACTGTTACAGCAAGCACTCGCCCTGTTCCCCGGCTATCATTACGCGCTGGGAAACCTGGCCAAGGTTCGTATTCAGCAGAAGCGTTACGACCAAGCTGTGGATCTTCTCCAGCAACGCTATAAGGCCGCGCCCCCCGCCGAGAACCTGTATGACTTGGCCGAGGCCCTGGAGTGGGCGGGACGCCGCGATGCAGCCGCGAAAGCCTTTGCCGAATTCGAGACCAAGTCTCTGCTCGAATCCGTGCGAGCAGACAATTCCAACCGGGAGCTGATCTTCTACTACGCCGATCACGCTCACCAGCCCGCGAAAGCGTTGAACGTCGCCAGGCAGGAATACGCCCGCCGCCACGATGTTTACACGCTTGACGCCTATGCCTGGTCACTGCACCTGAACGGCCAGGACGCGGAAGCGCGCCGGCAGATCGAGGCCGCACTGGCGGTCGGGGTTCGTGATGCCAGGACGCTCCACCACGCCGGCGAAAT
>DASQYT010000251.1:0-10075 GCA_035639075.1 Candidatus Elarobacter sp. | reverse complement strand
TTCTGTGAGCGTCGCTTCGCGGCTTTGGAACGTCACGCGCACGAGTAACGAATATTTTCCGGCCGGAACATTTGTCCCGCGGAAAAGATCCGTTGCTTCGACCGCGGAAATTTCTTTGATGCCCAGCGACTGAATCGTTTTCGTCACGTCAGAAAACTTTGCGCCATCGGCGAGCAGCAAAGAAAAATCGCGCTCGACGCTCGGGAATCTTGGCAATGGTTCATAACGCCGCGCTTCTTTCGCTGCTTTCATCGCGGCGTAAACTGGATCGAGTTCCAGCTCCGCGAGGAAAACGTCCTGACGCAATTTCAGCTTTTCCGCGACGCGCCGCGCGAGCTGCCCCGCAACTCCAAGCGAAGAGAGATTTCTCGCTTCGCTCGAAATGACGGAGTTTAGTTTGACAGAGCTGCGACGCGCAGCGTGCAGCCAGTCCGCGCCGCCATCGTCCCAGCGAAAGCCGCCAGCGAGTTCGCCGATGGAATCGAGATCGCCTTTGAGGTCGGCGAAAGAAAAATCGCGCGCCGCATCGTACAAACCTTTTTCGCGAGCTTCGCCGGTCGTACCAATCGTGAGCACGCGAGTCTCGACGGGTTCGCTTCCATTCAAGCGATAACGGCGGCCGATTTCGAAGAGGCGCGCGTTGCGCTGGCCGTGATTCAAATTCCATTCAAGCGCTGCAGCCATGGTCACGATGCTGGTCGCACGCAGCACATTTGCTTCTTCGGAAAGAGGATTTGCAAGACGAGGCGGCGCGACATTTTCCGGGCGGAACAAAGCGTCGCGCTCTTCGGCAACGTGTGGAATCGTCAGAATCTCGCGATAGCCAAGGCCTATCAGCCGCTGGCGCAAACGAGTTTCCGCTTCGTAGTGCGGAAGGCGCGCCGCGCCTTGCCTTGCCGCAGGGAGACGCGGCGGAAATTTATCGAGGCCGTGAATGCGGGCAATCTCTTCGATCAAATCGATTTCGCGTTCGACTTCGGCGCGCCAGGAAGGCTGCGTACATTCCCACGCGGCGAGGAGCGAGCCTTCCGCGCCGCGGTTCTGGTCGACTCGAACGGGCGCGAAGCCGAGAGCGCTTAGGCTGGCTTCAATTTGCTTGTCGGGAACGTCCGCGCCCATCACGCGGAGAATCTCGGCGCGCGTCACGCGAATTTTCTTCTGCGCGCGCTTGCCGGGATAAACATCGACAACGCCGGAAAGCAGTTCGCCGCCCGCGAGCTGAAGAATTAACTCCGCAGCGCGGCGAGAGGCAAGCTCGGCCATTTCCGGGTCGGCGCCGCGGCCGAAGCGCGTGGACGCTTCGGTGTGCAATTTCAGGAAACGCGCGGCGCGGCGAATGGCGACGGGCTCGAACCAGGCGCACTCGATCAAAACATTTTTCGTGGAAAGGGAGATTTCCGTTTCTACTCCGCCCATGACTCCGCCAATGCCGATGGGCCGCGAGCCATCGCCATCGCTGATCACGCAGATGTTCGAATCAAGCGTTCGCTCGACTCCATCGAGGGTTCTCATCTTCTCCAGAGCCGCCTTACCGGCGGCGTCGCCGGGCTTAGCGCGGCGGACGGCAATTTTGCCGTCGCGGACTTTGTCGTAATCGAACGTGTGGAGCGGGTGGCCAAGCTCGAGCATCACGTAATTCGAAATATCGACGACGTTGCTGATGCTGGCGACGCCGGAGGCTTCGAGGCGGTCCTTCAACCATTTTGGCGAAGGCTGAATCTTCACGTTTCGAATGACGCGAGCGGTGAAGCGGCCGCAGAGTTCGGGGGCTTGGATTTCGACTTTTACAGCGTCGCTCGCTTTGGCGGAGCTTTCCGCCGGTTTCGGCGCAACATGTTTCAGCGGGAGCTTGTAAATGGCGCCGACTTCACGGGCGATGCCGTAGTGGCCGAGGCAATCCGGGCGATTGGAACTGACTTCGGCGTCGATGACATCCCCGTGCGGGCCGGTTTCGACGCCGGCGATGTTCGTTCCGGAAAGCGCGAGGCGCGAGGCGAGCTCCTGCGGCGCCGCGGTCAAGTCGACGAAGTCTTTCAGCCAGTTGTAAACAACCTTCATCTATTTGTCCTGGGCATTCTGGAGAGAACCCGCCCTCAAACACCGAGGGTGGGGCACCCAAATCATCCTTCCATCAGCTGGCCAAAATAAATGCCCGTGAAGTATTCCATGCGCACGCGGCCATCTTTTTGATGGGTGTAAAAGATGCGATCCAATTCCGCCATCATCGGAGCGTAATTCGGATGCCCTTCGGTCGGCGCAAAGGAACTGCTGCGGAGGCGCCCGCGCAAACCATCCCAATCCAAAACCTGTTCGTTGGGAAAGTCGCGAAAGCGGAAATGATCCCCGTCGAAGAAACTGCGGATATGATCCACCTCCGGGTAAGCATCCTTCACGCGCTTGTAGTCGATGCCGAAGCGTTCGAGCAATTCCTCGTATTCACGAGTGAGGTTTTTCTCTTCCATCCGCCGGTCGTTCCATGCGATGACGACCCAGCCAGAGGGCTTCAGGATGCGGGCAAATTCGCTTCGCGCGGCGTTTGGTTCGAACCAGTGAAAGGCCTGGCCAGCGGTGACAAAGTCGATGGTGGAATCACCGAGCGTGGTGGATTCGGCAGAGCCTTCGATGCTGGAGAAGCCCTCGTAGGAGGCGAGATACTCTTCGCCGGCCTCGCGCATTTCCTTGTTGGGCTCGACACCATAAACGCGATTGCCGTTTTTGAGGAACAACTTGCTGAGGAGGCCGGTGCCGGAACCAATGTCCGCAATGACGTTGCCGGGGCGCAAGCCGCATTCCGCGCGCAAGAGATCGAGCGTGGCCGGAGGATAGCCAGGGCGGTAGCGGACATAGTCCGCTACGCGATTGGAGAAGCGTTGTTTGGCGTCGGCGAAAGTCATGTCGGAAGTTGACAGTCGACAGTCAACAGTCGAAAGCCTCCAATTAACGAAAGTTGGTTCATGGGAACTGCCGCAAGAAGCGGACGTCGTTCTGGAAGAAGACCTGGATATCGTCGATGCCGTACTTGAGCATGGCGAGACGATCGATGCCGATGCCGAAGGCAAAGCCACTGACTTTTTTCGCGTCATAATTCACGAAGCCGTAGACGGCGGGATCGACCATGCCGGCGCCGAAGAGTTCAATCCAGGCCGCACCCTTGCACTTCGAGCAGGTTCCTCCGCTAGTGGCCGTTCCGGTTCCGCCGCAGAAGGGACAGGAGACATCGAACTCGACGCTTGGTTCGGTGAACGGAAAATAGCTGGGACGGAAGCGCGTCTTGACGCTGGGGCCGAAGAATTGTTTTACGAAATACTCGATGGTGCCGGTGAAATCGCAGAAGGTAATGTCGGTGTCGACGGCCAGGCCTTCGATCTGGTGGAAGGCGAAAGAATGGGTGGCGTCGGGATTATCGCGGCGATAGACCTTGCCGGGTACAATGACGCGCACGGGCGGCTTCTGTTTCTCCATGGTGCGAATCTGCATGGGCGAAGTGTGGGTGCGAAGAAGGAGCGGCGTCCTCGCGCCTTTCGGCAAGTCTAGATAGAAGGTGTCCATGTCGTCGCGGACCGGATGGAACTCGGGAATATTCAGCGCCTCGAAATTGTAGTAAGGCGTTTCGATTTCCGGGCCTTCGACGACGGAAAAACCGATGGAGAAGAAGATGTCTTCGATTTCCTGGAAGACCTGGCGGATCAGGTGATGTGAGCCGATGGGGCGAATGACGCCGGGGAGCGAGAGGTCGAAACCTCCCTTAACGGATTCCGCATCACTCATTTCCAGCGTATCGATCGCAAGTTTTTGATATTCAATCATCTCCTGCAATTCTTTCCGGAACTGATTAAAGGAGAGACCAACCCATTTTTTTTGCTCTGCGGGCGCCGGTACCAGCCAGTTTTCCTGCACCTGTGCTGAGACGCTATCTTTCCGTCCTATCCAGCGAACACGAAAACCTTCTAGGTCCTTTGGACTTGAAATGCATTTGGTTTCTTCATGCGCGACGTCGGAGAGATCCCTAAATAAGCTCGCGATTTCTCTTCCTAGAGACACACCCAGCTCGCTGAAAGGGAGCTTTGTTTTTTTCAAGATATCGGACATCGCGAACCCCGAATTGAAATTTTGCCGCAATCCGCGAAAAAGCAAGTTGCTCAGACGGTCGCATCTTGCCGAGAAAGGGCGCAGCATGCTGCGCCCCTACAAAGAGAGAAAATCCGCCGGCAAGGCCAGGAAAAAGCTTCACCCTGAAGGGGTGAGCTACGGCACTACGCCCTTTTCGCCTTGGCTGGCGGCGGAGCTGCGGCCTTGGCCTTGGCTACAAGCTGCGTGAAAGCCGCGGCGTCCTTTACTGCGATATCCGCGAGGACCTTGCGGTCCAGCGCCACGCCGGCAACTTTTAGACCGTGAATCAACTGGCCGTAGGTCAGGCCGTTGTTGCGGGCGGCGGCGCCGACGCGCTGGATCCACAGTTTGCGATATTCGCGCTTTTTGACGCGGCGGTCGCGCTTGGCGTAGCGGTCGGCGCGATTGGCGGCTTCCTGCGCGGATTGGTAGAGCTTGCTCTTGGTGAGGAAAAAGCCTTTTGTCCTCCTGAGATACTTCTTTCGTCGAGCCCGGCGCTTGGTGCCGCGTTTTACGCGTGCCATGGGTTTCTCCTTTGGTTTTCCTGTAGCTGATCCCTTTAGGGATGAGGCTTTCTGCGCCTGGATCGAACTGCCAAATCGGGGCGGAAAAACCTCAGCCTGAAGGCCTGAGCTACAATATTTTCGGGAGACAAATAGATGCGGGGACACGCAAGAACGCGAGTACCGCAACGGGTTTGTCTCCGGTGTGATGCGTTTGCAGCGTTCGCCTTGCGGCGAATGCTCCTCGCGGAACCATTACGGAGCCGCGAAGAAGGGCGAACTAAAGTTCGCTCCTGCATGCCCCAACAAAGTTGAGGCGAGTCGGCCGGCAGGCACCCGTGAAGCGCTGCCTGGCACGAAAATCGAACTACGAAATTCGAAACGGCTCTAGCCGTAGGGAAGCATCTGCTTGACGCTGGCGACGTCGGCTTTATTGACCAGCGTCAGCTTCTTCAGCTTGCGCATCCGGCCGGGCGCTTTGGTACCCATCAAGTGGCGCTTGCCGGAATGCCCGCGCTTGATCTTGCCGTTGGCCGTGAACTTGAAGCGCTTCCTGGCGCCGCGATGGGTTTTCAATTTCAATTTTGGCTTCGATGCGTTTCTCGGCATTGCTGGAAATCCTCTCGTGAATTCCTGTTGTCAAATAATGTTTTACCCGGCGATCCAGCCGAATCACCCCAGCGAAAAGAGATTTCTCACTCCGCTTCGCTCCGTTCGAAATGACGGAGAAGGGGAACGGTGCGAACCACTGTGACGCTTTACCGCGAATTACTGCGTCTGCTGGGCGCTGGACGACTGCTGGCCCGCGGGCTTGGCGACGCTTACGCCTTTCTTCGGGGCCAGCAAGGCCACCAGGACATTGCCTTCCATGCGCGGCATGGTTTCAATTTGGCCCTGGTCGCCAATTTCCATCAACAGGCGGTTCATCTTGGCGCGCCCCACTTCCTGGTGGGCCATTTCGCGCCCGCGATGAAAAATCATCGCGCGGACTTTGTGGCCCTCGCCGAGGAACCGTAGGATCTGGCTCTTGCGAACCTGATAGTCGTGTTCCGCGGTGGCGGGCCGAAACTTGACTTCCTTTAGCTGCGAGCCGCGGCTGCTCTTGCGCTGCTCGTGAGCCTTTTTGTTGGCCTGGTAAAGATATTTGCCGTAGTCAGTAATCTTGCAAACGGGCGGATCAGCCGTGGGCGAGATTTCCACCAGGTCGAGCCCTTTCTCCTTGGCCAGCTTCACGGCTTCAAACGGCTGCATGACGCCGAGTTGGCCACCTTCTTCATCGATCACCCGGATTTCGCGAGCCCTGATTCGTTCGTTGACTCGAATGCGGTCGCTTTGCCGGAAGCTGCGTTCTGCGATAAGTCCCCCTCAAGCACTTCGTTGTTTTGCGGCCGCGATGCGGCGTGCCGGTACCAGCTCCCCGGAACATCCAGGGGCGGCCCCGAATTCATTACCCATCCCACACAGGACAAAAACGGTCGAGGACGGGCTTCAAAGTATAGCACGCGCCAGCGACTGCACGGCAAGAGGCAAAAAGGGATGACGCACCGAGATTTCGGAGCATCAAAGCGCTCGGCGCCATTCCGACGCCGTTTTCAACCTGCGTCTACTACCACGGCGAAAAAATGCGCTATTACGGCGCCGAACGCCTGAACCACATGTTTGCGGTGCGCAGCTTCCTCGTTGCGGGCATCCGCGCGACGCAAGCCTCCGACTATCCTCCAGGAGAATTCATTCCCATGATGGCGCTGCAATCGGCGGAAGTGACGCATACGGACACCAAGGGCAAGATTTGGGGACCGAAACAAAAAATCACGTGGAAGAAGCGATTCGCGTAGGAACAATCAACGGAGCGTATGCTTCCTACGAAGAAAATCTGAAAGGTTCCATTGAAACCGGCAAGCTGGCCGACCTCGTCGTCCTCGGCTGCGATGCCTTCAAGGAAAATCCCTCGACGCTCGTCACCATTCCCATCGAACGCACCATGGCAGGCGGCCGCTGGACGTTCGAGTCGTAGTATTTTCTTCTCGCCGGGGCCAAATTAATATGGTAGGAGTGTACTGGTTCCCTGCCCGCAACTCAGCCCAGAAATCAAACTGAGGAGATCCGCAAATGAAAATCAAAAGACTGTTGGGAGGATTGGTGTCGTTGTGCCTGGTGGCGGCGCTGGCTGTAATCTTGGCTCCGACGAATTCACAAGCTGCAACCGCACCCCAGGCCGGCGGTAAGGAAATGGGAATGCACGGCAGTTTACAGGCCGCGGTGGAGAGCTTGAATCTTACCGACGACCAGAAAGCAAAGGTGAAGGATATCTTTGCGGACGCGAAGACGAAGAAGCAGGCAGTGTCCAGTGATGCTTCACTCAGCGAAGAACAGAAAAAAGCGAAGATGAAGGAGCTCCACACCAGCATAATGGCCAAGCTGAACGAAGTTCTGACGCCTGATCAACAGACCGAGTTGAAGACCAAGATGGAAGCTGCGAAGGCAAAATCACCGTCGCACCCGTGATGCACGAGGCACCCGATAAACTATCGAAAAGCGGAGAAGGCGCCCGGTTCGCAAGAGCCGGGCGCTTTCGCTTAGGGCGAGCGCTGTTCGAACATCTAAGTTAAGTTGCCGTGGCTGCGTTGCCTCGGGATTCGGCAAAGCGTATATTGACGTGCGGCTGCGCGATGCGGGCCAAAACTTCCGAAGAATCCTGGGAGGTACTGTGGCGAAACTGTGTGGATGCGTGCTGTGCTTCTTACTGCTGGCAGCGATGCCGCTGCCCGCGCAGGCTCCGGGAGTCTCGGAGATGTATGCGCAAATCCGCGCGGAAGAAACAAACAATTCCAAGATCATGTGGATCATCCACGAGGTCGCGGATGTATACGGCCCGCGCGTGACAGGCACGCCGAACTTGAAGGCGGCAGACGACTGGGCCGTCAAGACGATGACATCGTGGGGATTGACGAACGCGCACCTGGAGCCGTGGACGTTCCAGCCTCCAAGCGCCGCCACGCCGGTGCCCGGTTGGGAAAACATGGAGCTATTGGCGGAAGCCGTTGCACCGTTCCACGGGCAACTGATGGTGAAGCCGCTGGCGTGGACGCCGAGCACCAAGGGAGTCGTGACGGCACAAGTGGTGCTGCTGGACCCGCCGGGATTGGCGCCGCCGACGGGCGGTGGATTTAACTTTTTCGGAAGCACCCCGCCGCCACCGGAGCCGAAATGGGCGGCGCCACCGATGCCCGCAAAAGCGAAGCCGGAGGAGCCGAAGCAGCCAACACAGGCAGAGCTGGATGCGTATTTGAATTCAGTGAAGGACAAAGTTCGCGTCGCAATCGTGTTCGTGGGAAAGCACGTGGACGTGGCCGAGGACATGAACCCGGTGCCGATGCGGCGTCCCGAAGACGAATGGAGGTCGCGATTCGATGCGAAGAACCCTCGCCCGTTCCGCTTTCCCGAGCAGCCAAAGCTGCCGGAAGGCCAGTTGACGCGCGGGGAAGTTTCGCGGCAAGTGGACCAGTTCCTTGTAGACACCGGGGCGCTGGCAAGGATCAACGACGCGGGGCGGCCACACGGCGTCATCATCGCCCAACAAAACGGCACCTACGACTGGGCGCGCGCTGTGCCCACGCTAGTGATGCGCAATGAAGACTATGGGCGAATCTCGCGTTTTCTTGGCGATGGGACGCCCGTGACGCTGCGCCTCAACATTCAGAATAAAGAATACCCCGAGGGGACGACCGCCTACAACGCGATTGGAGAAATTCCCGGCACGGACAAAAGAGACGAGATCGTCATGCTGGGCGGCCATTACGATTCGTGGCATGACGCGACGGGAGCAACGGACAACGGCATCGGCTCCTCGATGATGCTGGAAGCGGTGCGGATTTTGTCCGCGCTGCACGTGAAACCACGGCGGACGATTCGCATTGCGCTGTGGAGCGGCGAAGAACAGGGATTGCTCGGTTCGCTGGCGTACGTGCAGCAGCATTTTGGAAGTTTTGAGAGCCAGAAGCCGGAGTACGCGAAACTGGATGCGTATTTCAACATCGATTCCGGCACCGGGAAGCCGCGAGGCGCAAGCATATTTGGGCCAGCGCCGGCAGCGGACATGGTTCGCGAGGCCATGATGCCGTTTGCCGATTGGGGATTCATGGGAGCCGCGGCGAGCGACAGCCGGAGGACCGGCGGCACGGACAGCACTTCTTTTAACAACGCCGGATTGCCGGGAATTGGGTTGGCGCAGGATGCGTTTGATTATGGTTCGTTTACGCATCATACGAATCTGGACACCTATGAGCGGATTTATGAAGAGGACGTGAGAGAAGGAGCCGTGGAAATTGCCTCGGCCGTATATGCGGTAGCCATGGCCGACCAGATGGTGCCACGGTTCGAGCCGGAGAAGATGCCCAAGCCTGTGCCTGAACCCGGACCGGGATCGCAAGCCGCGCCCCTGCGGCACGTTCCCGCAAACTGAAGAGGAACACGTCTGGCAATGCAACTTATCGAGAGTTAGTCTGCCGTTGCCGAAGGTAGATTACTGGCCGTAAGGCGATTTATCGACGGACAGTTAGATTTTCAAATAAGGCGGCCCGAATCGTAAACCTTGATTCCGCTTGAGCTGATTTTGTGCCCTAGTTCAAAGAGCAATGAGGAATCTGCAGACGCAAGATGGACATCGGCGTCATTGCACAGCACGAAAGCCACTTCCGCACCTAGGGCATGAAAGAGAAAATCTGACCCTCCCGCCCATTCTATTGTTCCCCCGTCCAGACCTCTTTGGATGAAGGATTCCAAGTCACTCAGCTGAACAATTTGGTTTTGTGCCTGTGGCTTTCCTTCGAGATCACGCTCCAAAACAAACCCAAACTCCACACGAACCTGCTCGACGTTCTTGGTATGAAGGAATTGCACAATCACCTTCAAAGTGTTCCACCAGAGAACTTTGTCCAGAATTTCGGTCACGAGTTCGCGTGCGCTCGGATTGGCTTTCGTAAGTTTGCCCATTGCTACATCTTAACAACCAACTGACCCTTTAGTCTGGCGTCTGTCCGATGCTTGGAGAACCAGCGACTACTTCCTCAAGCAGGGCACCGGGCAATCAGGAACTAAGTGACGCCTTCGTCTTGCCACCCGGCAAGCTGAAATCTCCTGCGGAATGTATGAGCTAGGCGTTCACTTTTTGTTCATCAGCTTTCCAGACGCAGTGCATTGGCAGGAAAATCGAAGTGTGCGAAAAAGCGCCCACTGTGCAGCGCATTCGATGCCGGACGAACAGAAGTGGCAAACGGCGTCACACTCACCGCGCAGAATCGACGAAGGAAAGGACAACGGCGATGAATCGTTTCAAAATATTGTTACCCAAGACTCTGTGGCTCGGGGCCATCGGTGTTGCGATGATGCTGGGCTGGACGCCCTCCTGCAAAGCGCAGGAAGTGAGTCCCGCGCATTTCACGGAGACGGGTGTTGAAGACATT
>DASQYT010000250.1:0-4469 GCA_035639075.1 Candidatus Elarobacter sp. | reverse complement strand
GTTGTGTGTACACCCCACTGGGCTTCATCGTCTTACTTCGGTAACTGGCATACCCTGCAAGCTGCTGCCATCATCCCGAAAGTTCCGCGGGAGTAACCGATGAAGCCAATCTCCGTTCTTGCAACCACTCTGGCGCTTGTCACGGCCACATGGGCGCAGCCTCAGCCGCCGCAAAATGCTCGTCAGGCATTGCTGGAAATGTTCTTCAGCAAAACCCCGGGGACATTCGAAAAACATCTTCCTGAAGCCACCCGCGCAGCACTGCGCAACGCCGATGGCCAGGGTTTGTTGCTCCTGCAACAGCTTTCTCTCATGACCAGTCAGCTCAACTCTCAGGGACAGCAACTCCAAACCTTTGAAGCCGGTCCCACGCTGCTGGCCGTCGAAGATTCCCGCACCAACAGCAAGTTCGACGTGACGGTTGAACGCGACGACCTGCGCGGCGAAGCCGACGAAATCGAACTCTCGTTTCACGCCTACAAGGACGGCCAGCCACAAGCCTCCTTTGTTAGTCCTCATCTTACTTTTCTCATGAAGCAGCAAACCGGCATTTGGAGAATGCATGAAATCACTGTGGCGATACACATGGCCTTGGACAATCCGGAATTCCTGAAAGAAATGATGAAGAATATGGCGAATCTCGGCGCCGGGAACATGTCAAATCTGGGCGCCACTCGCTCATCAGCCAATGAAGCCGCGGCTATTTCAGCCCTGCGCACTCTTGCCACCGCTGAGATCACCTACTCGGTCGCCTATCCGAACCATGGCTACACCTGCTCGCTTTGGGATCTTGACGGCTTCGGCAGCTCTGAAACCAGCGAACATCACGCCATGCTCATCGACAGCGGCCTGGCAACAGGGAAGAAGGCCGGGTATGTCTTCACTGTTTCGGGATGCACCGGATCTCCCGCATCAACTTTCAAAGTGACCGCAGTTCCTGCTGAGTCCGCTGTAGGAGCGCGCGCCTTTTGCAGCGACCAGACCGCGGTCATTCGCTACGCAGTGGATGGCAAAGCCGCAACTTGCCTCGCTTCCGGCAAGCCGCTGAACTGAAGCAACTGTACGCCTGCAATCGCCAACTCTCGAGGGGTAGAGGTAGTGGTGCAGTTCGATTGTCATCCTGAGCAAGCGTTCTTTGCGAAGTGAAGGATCTGGGCGAGCCACGCGAAGCGTCGCATTTCTTGCGACGCAATAATCGTGCGCTTGGCTCGCTTCCTTACCAAATTGCACCACTACCGGGCCGCCGAACCATGTCATAACCGGCAAACCTGGTATACAATGCTTTTCATTTTTCCGGGCGAACCGGAAAACCACTGGCCTGGGGAGGCGCCATGGCGACAGCCGTTTTAGCACGAAGCGACACCGAGAGGCTTGGAAAGGGCCGCCATTTCGATAATTTCTTTTTCTCGGGAATGGCGCTCCTGATTTTGGCCACCGTTTTTGTGGGTTTTGCACGCACTTATTTTCTCGCCGGCGTGTTCCGGGCGCCGCTTCCCAGCGTGATCATCCACATTCACGGCGCGGTGTTTGCGAGCTGGATTCTTTTGCTGATCGCGCAGATCTCGCTCGTCTCGGCAGGCCGCGTGGATATTCATCGCCGCCTGGGCCTTGTGGGTTTCGGCTTGGCGTCTCTCATGATCGTCATGGGTATCTTGGCGGCGAGCAACTCGCTCGCACGCGGATTCGCCCCGCCGGGTTCGGACCTCGATCCTAAGACGTTTTATGCCATTCCCATCGGCGACATGCTGATCTTTTCGACGCTGGTTTTCTTTGCCTTCCGCGCCCGCTTCAATCCCTCCGCACACAAACGTCTTATTCTGATTGCAACCATCGCCCTTATGGATGCACCCACTGGTCGGCCGCCCTTCGTTGTGATAACAGGCAGACCCCACCTGGACAGCATTTTCTGCTGGCTTTTCCTGCTGCTGTTGGCGGGCTATGACCTGTGGTCCACGCGCAAAGTGCATCGCGCGACTATCTGGGCCGGCGCCTTTTTGGTGATCGCGCAGCAGCTTCGCGTTCCCCTCGGCAGCACCGGTGCCTGGCACGCGCTCGCCACCTGGGTGCAAACCTTGGCCCGTTCTGCGCATTGATAATTTGTTGTGTGGGGGCGGGATTCTGTGGAGGACAGGATTGTGTGGGGACGGGGATTGTGTGGGGACTGGATTGTGTGGGGACGGGCGTCCCGCCCGTCCAGGCCGAGCGATAGCTCGGCGCCTGGGTGTGTGGGAACGGATTCCGTGACTGGAAGGGGCCCGCAAAAGATCCTAGGATCTCGATTTCTGTTCTGTTTTCGGAACAGATTCCTCGATTTTCTTCACATTACCCCTTCTTGAGGTATCGTCACGTATGTCAACCGTGACGCAGTTTCTTTGCCACTCCAGCGGGTCGCAAATTGCCCGGTGCGTCATCCGTGGTTTTTTCGAGGGACGTGCGCGGCTTGGAACTCTACCGGAAGAGTACCCTCCCTTCCCAAAATCGGGAAAAGATGGGCCCCTGGCCCTCCGGTATATCTTCCGCCGAGAAAGGATGGGGAAGCTCGCCACTGATCGGAGGTATTCAGTATGTCTCCTAGCGAAACATCACCTACACCGTCGGCTGACAACGCGAGGATTGCCGATATGAGTGAAGGAGGGCGTTCCGGCACAGGCGGGCCCCAAGCCATGCAGGTAGTGGCAGCTCAGGAGAAAAAATCGTGGATTCACAAATGGGCAGACACGGGCAGCAAGCTATTTCAGATCGCCGCTCTAACCGTAGCAGGTGCTTGGGCATGGGTTGGGTTTAAACAAACTGTCGCGCCAGGCCTGGAAACCAAGGTGGGGGTCAGCTCCGAACTCCACTGGGTGGCCGTACCGGGTACTAAAAGGGGTACTAAAATCTGTGAGGCGAGCCTTCAGGTGAAGGTCAACAATCCGGGCAAGAGTCCGTTTGACGTCGAAAAAGCCACGGTCACGGGTTGGCTGGTACCTTTGAAGGAGAATGGGCTTTTTCCAACCGACGCATCTGATCCCAAAGCCGTTTCTCCGGGTAAGGTAAGCTTACTGAAGTATTTCTACACCGGCAATGGCGGCTCGGTCTCCCACGACGTGGCCGATCATTATACTGAAGGTGTAGAAAACACCGCATCATTTGATCTTTTCTTCAAATATAAACCCCTTACGCTGGTCGCCTTCTACGTACAAATCGAAGGTAAGCGCCCCAGCAGCTACTGGCCGTTTTTAGCGGCCCAGGTCCCACTGAAGGACAGCTACACCTACCAAGTTGATCAACTTTGCGGAGGGAACTGGGACAGTCATACACCGGAGCCCAAGCCGGCTTCACCGGCGAAGGATCTCGCACCACATTGAGGGATTCTTTCGAACGGAATGCCTCAGCGAGCGAGGACGCCGCTTTTTATCCCCGCTCGACCTGCAGAATTCTTTTCCACGCCAGGTACCCGGCGGATTTCGAGGAGAGTCGATGCCTGCTATCTCTATGCACCACAATGGTGTATACTGGTGCCATGCCTGCAAGCAAACACGTCCGTCGTAGCGTGAGCCTTCCAGTTCAAGTCGCCAGGCAGGTTGATAGGCTCGCGAAGCGCCGCCGCCTGAGCGACAACCGCGTCCTCGTAGAGCTTATTGAGGAGGGCATCGAAGCCCAAAAGCAAAAAGAGAAGGCTTTCTTCGAGCTGGCCGAGCGCTTTCGCTCATCGAACGATCCCGCAGAGACCAAAGAATTGGGCAACGAGTTGGGACGATTCGTCTTCGGTGAGTAATGCCGCAGATAGAAACCTGGTCACGGCTGCCCGTTGGCATTCGTGATCACCTCATCGAACGAATGCGTGATCGCAGCATCAACCTCGAAGACCTGAACCAGCTTCGCATCTGGATCGAATCGAAGCCGAATGCGCCTGAAGGACGTTGGTATAAAGATTTCGGCTCTTTCAAACTGTGCGGCGAAGGCAAGTACCCGAAGACCTTCCTTGCCGCCGGGCAGACAGCGACCGGTCGCCAGCTCTAGCCCGCCTTCGCCCCCGGCACCCGCCACACCTCCGCGGCCACCAGCGCCACGGCGATTCCCAGCGACACTTCCACGAACCGGTGAGACGCGACGATCCAGGGCGCGCGTTCATGTGCGACCAGCAGGACGATGCTCAGCGTAATCGCGGCAAAACGATAAGCGCTGCCCACGCGCAAGAACGAGCAAACGATTCCGCAAGCAAAAATGCCGGCGCCGTAGACTATCCAGTTGGAACTGAAAAACGTGGCGATCAGCGCGCCCAGCGCCGCGCCCAAAGCTGTCCCCGCAAAGCGCTGCCAGGCGAGCGTCAGCGGATTGATGGTGGAGAGCAGGATCACAATCGTCGAAATCGGCGCCCAATAAAATTCCGGCAGTTTCAGGCTGCGCGCTAAGAGCAGAGACGCAACCGTAGCCACGGCCGTCCGCGCCGAGTTGATGAAAGCCTCGCGGCTAAGTCCCAGACGCCT
>DASQYT010000249.1:0-10280 GCA_035639075.1 Candidatus Elarobacter sp. | reverse complement strand
AACATACTGGCAGTTTTCCTTCCGGCGCGATCGCGTACTGCCTTTCTGAAGCGGGCCTTTCGCTGGGAGACATCGATGAAATCGCTCACAGCTTTGACTATGAGCCCATCCGCACCGCCTACTCGCTCGACCCCATTTCTTACCAGCTCTACCGCGAGGTCTTCTCGCGCGAATCAGTTCTGGAGCAAGTGCATCGCCATTTGAATGGGTTCCCCGTTGACCGCGTGAAGCACGTCAACCATCACCTGGCGCATGCTGCGACTGCCTATTTTTGCTCCGGATGGGAAGAATGCCTGGTCCTGGTCGTGGATGGCATGGGAGAGGCCCAAAGCGCTTCTGTCTACCACGCCCGTCAGGGCAAGCTTGAGAAGCTTTGCGAGATTTCCGCGAAGGATTCCATCGGTATTCTCTATTCGGTCGTGACTCTCCACCTCGGCTTCGATTTTAATGCTGACGAATACAAGATCATGGGCCTTGCTCCTTATGGCGACCCTGAACGCTTCCGTCCCTTTTTCGAGAAGGCGGTTGAATTGCTGCCGGACGGAATGGTTCGTATTCCGCTTCTTCGCATGAACAAGTCACGGGATGAGCGCGAGAATTACCTGGCCACTCGCAAGTATCTCGCAGAGCATTTGATTAAGCCGCGCGAACCAGATGCCGAAATCACCGGTGATCACCGAGATGTGGCTGCCGCCCTTCAGGATTGTCTCGATCGTGTCATGCTCCATATCTGTGGAACGTTCGGAAGGCGCACTGGCTTGCGGCGGCTTGCCCTGGCCGGAGGAGTGGCCCTCAACTGCACCGCCAATGGAAAGCTTGTCGAATCCGGCATTTTTGATGACATTTTTGTCCAGCCTGCGGCTGCCGATGACGGCTCGGCGCTTGGCGCAGCCATTTTCCGTTCGGCCCAGCGAGGCGCCATTCGCAATGTTCACATGCCTGTCCCTTTCTATGGTCCGTCATACTCTCAGGGCAAGATCGAAGAGGCGTTGTGTGAGTTCTCCGATCGCATCGACGTTGTCCGTTACAGCAGTCTCGCTTGCGCGAGCGACGAGGCTGCCCGCCTGATTGCCGATGGACGCGTCCTGGCGTGGT
The DNA here is from genome assembly GCA_035639075.1 of Candidatus Elarobacter sp. Taxonomy (GTDB): domain Bacteria; phylum Acidobacteriota; class Terriglobia; order Acidiferrales; family UBA7541; genus Acidiferrum. The sequence continues at coordinate 9,185 of DASQYT010000249.1, read as the reverse complement.
ATCGTGGGCGAATGGAATTCGGCCCCCGCGCTCTCGGTCACCGCAGCATTCTCGCCGATCCTGGCCATCATGAAATGCGCGACCGTATCAACTCGATGGTGAAGATGCGCGAGGCCTTTCGGCCCTTCGCGCCCGCTGTGACTCTCCGCCAGGCCCACCAGTGGTTTGAGGTCGCTCCCGGGGCGGAATTTCCCTACATGATTACTACCGTGAACGTCCGCGAAGAGCATCGCGCCAAGTTGCCGGCGGTAACTCACGTTAATGGTTCGGCCAGACTCCAAACCGTCTCCTCATCCGACAACGGGGAATTTCACACTCTGCTCGAAGCGGTCGGCAAAACCACTGGCCGCGAGATGGTCCTGAACACTAGCTTTAATGTGAAAGGACAGCCGATCGTGAACACACCCCAGGAAGCGCTTGCCACGTTCCTCAACACTGGGATCGAATTCTTGTTTCTGGAAAATACCTTGGTACGTCGCCGGTGCGGGTGTCCGTAAATTTGCTGGTCGAGACTTGCGGCCAAATCAGTGTCGCCTGGCAAGATTTGCGCAAACGCGTCACTTCTCCCGAGCGCTTCGCGGGACTGGCCCGGTACTCCCTCGCACTACGAAGTCCGGTTCGACAATGATTTCCTTGGGGTAGGGTTGCTTCACTGGAGCGTTGATGCGCTCTAAAACAGTCTGAGCAGCCAGAACGCCCATCTCGCGCAGCGGCTGTTTGACTGTTGTGAGGCCAGGGTTCTGAAACGCGGCGCTTTGAATGTCGTCGAAGCCGACAACGGAAACGTCCTCGGGTATGCGCCGGCCTGCTTCACGCAGGGCCTGAATGGCACCAATCGCCGATATATCATTGAACGCAAACAGAGCCGTGAACGGATCGCCTAAGGCGAGAAGTTTGCGGGCAACCTGGTATCCCAATTCTGGTGAAGACGATTCGCCTTCCAGTTGTCCGACCAACCGCTCTTTGATCTCAATACCGAGTTCTGTCGCAGCTCCGCGCACGGAATCCCAACGCACAGCGGTATCGGAGCTGAATTCCTGCCCTTTGATGAAGGCCATCTGACGATGCCCGAGTTTCGCAAGATGTTCCAGCGCAAGCGTTGCGCCTCGTGCATGGTTGAGAACGATATTCGTAACGCCCGGCAAATCCCGGTGGCCAGAGACGGCCACGAGCGGGACCTGCACTCCCTCGGAAAGAGCAGTATCCACGGCTACCAGGCCTTCTACCGCGCGCTGCTGTAATAAGAGGGGATATTCTTCGATCAACTCATTGCGATGACGGTGGCTGACCACGAAATAAAAATAGCCTTCCTGAAGCAAATGATCTTCAATTCCGGACATGACCAGCGCCGCGTACCCTTCGCTGATTTCTGGAACCAGGACGCCGATCGTGTAGCTCCGTTGTTGCCTCAGGGATCGCGCAAGGTGATTCGGTCTGTAATTCAGCTCTCGAGCTGCCGCACGAATCAATTCCTGGGTTCGGTGCGGAATCGACTTGGCGGCGGGAACTCGATTGATCACCAGGGAGACAGCCGTCTTCGAGAGTCCCAGATGTTCCGCGAGAGTTTTGAGACTGATACTTTCTCTGGCGTTTTTTTGCGCCTTAGAGCCCAGGGTGGGTTTTGAACGAGCCATAGGGGTGTATTTGCTGGATAGTTTCGCATAAGGATTGGACCGCGACAAGCCCCATGAGCGTTCTCATCAACACGCGCTTGCAACTGTCCATTCCCTTGATATGTGGGCTAAATCGGTTTAGCATGCTACCGCCGAAGTCGAGGTCGGACATCTCAAGGCGCCTTGTCTGCGTTTCGCAAGACACATTTGGAGCGTCTAAATCGTGATTAACTTGGTGCTTCGTTCCGTGTTTGTGACCTGCATTTTGTTGAGCTGCGAGTCGCTCCTTGCGCAAACCAAATCTCCTGCCGTGGTGTCTCCTAGCGCCGCCGCTCACTCGAGTTTGAGCAATCCAGGCTCCGAGAAAAAACTGGGAGCGCTCCTGCAAAAGATGACCCTGGAGGAAAAGGTCGGCCAACTGGTCCAATACTCCGCCGGACAGCCAACGGGCCCTGGAACCGGCCGCACGGATTACGACGACATGATCCGGAAGGGGGAAGTTGGGGCGCTCTTTAACATCGCTACGGCGCGTCAGGTCAATGCCTACCAGCGCGTTGCTGTCGAACAGTCCCGGCTGCACATACCTATTCTTTTTGGCTTGGACGTGATTCATGGATTCCGAACGGAATTTCCTGTTCCACTCGGGCTGGCCGCCAGTTGGGATCCGGATCTGATCGAACAAACCGCCCGCGTCGCTGCTCGTGAAACTTCCGCTAGCGGCATTCGCTGGGCTTTCTCTCCCATGGTGGATATTGCCAGGGATGCGCGCTGGGGAAGAATGATCGAAGGCTCCGGCGAAGATCCTTTTTTGGGAGCGGCGATCGCTCGCGCGTATGTTCGAGGTTACCAGGGCGCGCGTTTGGATGCCCCCGACAGCATCGCCGCCTGCCCTAAGCACTTCGTCGGCTATGGCGCGGCGGAAGGCGGTCGCGATTACAATTCCGTAGAAATCTCCGAACACACTCTGCGGCAATTTTATTTGCCGCCTTTTCATGCCGCGATCGATGCCGGAGCCGCCACCTTGATGAGTGCTTTCAATTCGCTAAATGGCGTTCCTTCCTCCGCGAATCCGTTCACCCTGAAACAGATTCTCAAAGGAGAGTGGGGATTCCAGGGAATTGTGGACAGCGACTACACCTCGGTGGCGGAACTCATCGCGCACGGCATCGCCAACGATGGTGCGACTGCTGCGCGTAAGGCGTTTCTCGCCGGTGTGGACATGGACATGGTGAGCAGCCTCTATCACGAGAACTTAGTGCAATTGGTGCGCTCCGGCCGGGTTCCAGAAGCGGCAGTGAACGAATCCGTCCGCCGTGTATTGCGTGTGAAATTTGCCCTTGGTTTGTTCGAACATCCCTATGCCGACGAACACAAAGAGGCCGGCGCTATGCTTCGGCCAGAGAGTCTTTCCCTGGCTCGCACTGCTGCGGAACGATCCTTTGTGTTGCTGAAAAATGCTGCAATTTCGGCCGGGGCGCCAGTTTTGCCGCTATCCAACGAAGTGAAACGGATCGCATTGGTGGGGCCACTGGCCGACGATCCGAACGACATGTTGGGCTCCTGGGCGGGGCAAGGCCGAGCCGAAGACGTCGTTACGCTGAGAACAGCCCTCACGCAGCGCCTTGGACCGGATCGAGTTCACTATGCAAAGGGAACTGAAATTGTCGGCGGATCGGACGGGCAATTAGCAGAAGCAGTAAAGACCGCGGAAGAATCCGACGTTGTGATCGTCGCCCTGGGAGAAAATGCTCCGGAGATGACCGGAGAAGCCGCGTCGCGCGCGCATCTTGGTCTGCCAGGACACCAGCAGCAACTGCTTGAAAAAGTCGTGGCAACAGGGAAGCCGGTCGTTTTGCTGCTTTTCAGCGGCCGTCCGTTAACACTCCCTTGGGCGTTCGAACACGTACCAGCGGTTGTGGCCGCTTGGTTTCCGGGGATTCAGGCTGGGCCTGCGCTCGTTCGAACGATATTCGGCGAAGTGAATCCAAGTGGAAAACTGCCGGTGAGCTGGCCTCGCGCTGTCGGCCAGGAACCCTTGTATTACGACGCTCTGAGCACAGGTCGTCCGCCCGGCAATATCGACCTGACTCGCCCGCCGAAGAACAGCGATGAAAAATATGTATCACGCTATATCGACGAGCAAAACACTCCGCAATTTCCGTTCGGCTATGGGCTTGCGTACACGACTTTTCGTTATGGAGCGACTCAGGCGAGCAGCCCGTTCGCCTCAGACGCGCCGCAATTGAGCGCGAAAGCGCTGAATGCCCAGCTTCGCACGAGCAATCCGCAGACGAGCCGGGCGCTGACCGTGAGCGCGGAGATCACGAACACGGGAACACGGGCAGGGGAGGAGACGGTCCAACTTTACGTTCAATTGCGCGGAACAAGCGTTGCGTTGCCGGTGCGCGCGCTGAGCGGTTTTCAGCGAATTTCCCTTGCGCCTGGCGAGAAGAAGGAAGTGAAGTTCGAATTGGGGCCCGAAGCCTTTGCGTTCTGGAACGACCAAAACAAATTTGCTGTTGAGCCCGCGCGCCTCACCGTGTGGATAAGCCCGGACTCCGCGCACGGCGAGGGAAAAACGCTCGAAATCACACCATGAGCCTGGACAAAATCGAATGACGCGCAAAAATGTTCTGAGCCGAAGAGACGTAATGAAGATTTGTGGGACGAGTGTGCTCGCCTCGCCTCTGGCGACGTTGTGTGCTTGTGGACAGCGCGCTGCGAATTCTTTTGTTGAGCCCGTAGGCAAACCCTACGAGGGAACTGACGACCAACTTCTCGACGAAATTCAGCGCGCCACGTTCAATTTCTTCTGGAACGAAGCGAGCGAAAAGACGGGCCAGGTAAAAGACCGCACGTTGGCTAGTGGAAATGATTCGAGAAAAATGTCCAGTATTGCCGCCACGGGATTTGGCCTGACCAGCCTGTGCATCGGCGATCAACGCGAATACAAGAAGCATTCGGAAATTCTGGAACGAGTGCGCAAGACGCTGAAATTCCTTGCCAACGATTTGCAAAACGAACACGGTTTTTTCTATCACTTCATCCACATGGATAACGGGCAGCGCTGGGAAAAGTGCGAGCTCTCTTCCATCGATACTTCGATTCTCTTGTGCGGCGTTCTCACCGCGCGGCAATATTTTGCCGACCAGGAAATCAAGGATCTTGCCACGAAAATTTACGAACGCGTGGACTGGCCTTGGATGCTGAACGGCGGTTCGACTCTTTCCATGGGCTGGCATCCGGAATCGGGATTTTTGAACGCTCGCTGGGAGCATTACTGCGAACTGATGATGATCTATCTTTTGGCGATTGGCTCGCCGACGCATCCGGTGTCTGCGAACTCTTGGGATGCGTGGACGCGCCCGAAAATCAAATATCACGGAATAGAATACATTTCCGGCAACGATCCAATTTTTACGCATCAGTATTCGCATGCGTGGTTCGATTTTCGCAACAAGCGCGACGCGTACGCGGATTATTTTGAGAATTCCGTGAAGGCAACCAAGGCCCACAAACTTTTTTGCCTCTCGCTGCGCGACCGTTTCCCCGACTACAGCGAAAACCTTTGGGGAATCAGCGCTTCCGATTACGTGAAGGGCTACACGGCGTGGGGCGGGCCGTCGGCTCAAGGTGGGCCGCTTGGGCCGATCGACGGGAGCATCGTGCCGTGCGCGACCGGCGGCTCTTTGCCGTTTCTCTTTGACGATTCCGTGCGAGTTTTGCGAAATCTCCGTGGTCCGTACAGGGATAAGGTGTGGAAGAAGTACAGCTTCGTCGATGCTTTCAATCCGCTCACAGGATGGTATGACGCGGACGTGCTGGGCATTGATCTGGGCATCACCATGCTGATGGCGGAAAACCACCGCAGCGGTTTCGTTTGGAATACCTTCATGAAGAATCCCGAAACGCAATCCGCGATGCAAAAAGTTGGATTCCACGCCGGCTAACCGCACATTTTCTAGTGGCCCCCTCTCCGTGTTTTTGGGACCGTCAGCCCTGCCAAAACCAACACTATTATAATACACTGACGTTATTTGTCAATAAATAATTGCAAGTGTTTTGTCCCGGCGAAGCGCGCGGGATGCCGCGGGCGGCGGAGACACGATGTGTGGAGGCGCAGCGTTCCCACCGCCCGCGTCTTGGCTAAGTCCTTTGGTTTTAGCTATAGCTAGAAGCTTAGCCGTGCTTGGAACTCGATGACACGCCCGGCGAGGCCACCGGCAGACTGGCCAAATTTAGGATTCTCGATCCTGGCCTGGTCTGTGCCAAAGCCGATTGGTTGAAGGTTGAGTTTGTTAAACGCATTGAAGAAGTTGCCGCGCAATTCAAGTTTCGTTCCTTCGCCGATGAACTTCGCGGCTGGAAGACCAAACTGCTTAGCTAGGCTCAAATCAAGTCCAAAGTAATGCGGTCCACGGAAGGAATTGCGGCCGATGCCTGGAGGACCAGGAGTACAAATGTTGAAATACGGCGAGCCCTGAAGAGTGCCGTTGGCTGGGTTACAGTTTCCGTTGCGTACTATGCCAGGAAAATTGAAATTCGGGTTAATGAAGGCGTTGTTGGAGGTGTCGCGGGGCGGTTGCTGCAAAAGGGCCGACGGTCGTGTGGGATTGATATTGGCGGCACTCGTGATGGCTACGGAGCTGATCTGCCCTGTGACTGGCGTCCACGGGAAACCGGTGTGAGCGCTCACGATGGTGTTAACTTGCCAACCCCCTACGACTTTGCCGACCCAATCCGTGCGCGTGCGATAGATGGGGAGATCCCAAAGAGCGCTGGCGGTCAAGGAGTGCTTGGCGTCGAAGTCGGACGGCCCATGCTCGTTCTGCGGACGTGCGGGATCCGTTTGGTTGGTTTGGGCGCCGGGACCTTCGTTGGAAAGCTGGTCAATGCTCTTGCTGTAGCGATAGTAGAAGTCAAAGAGGAGGCCGCGATCAAATTGCCGGCGCAGACGCGTGTTCAAGGCGTTGTAATTCGAATTGACGTCGCTGGTCGGGAGATAGACAGCAAAGAAAGCAGGACTCGGCGCTTGCAAGAAATTCTGATTAACGAGACGTGTGAGTTTGTGGCCGACACTGCCCTGGTACCCGACGGTGCCGATTAGCCGCCAAGGCATCCGGCGCTCCACATCGAGGGAGTACAAGTAGACGTAGGCGTTACGAAAATTCGGCGAACCGCCGTAGATTTCGACAGCCTGATCACCCGTGCAAGCGGTATTAGCGCAAACGCCTCCGTTATTGGGATCGATGCCAAAACCAAGAGCAGAATTGACGGGATAGCTCGTGGCAGAATTGCTGGTGCCAAGGACGTACGTAATGACGCCGCCATCAAAAGGCGTACTAAAGTCCTGAGTTGAAGTACCACAGCAAAGATTGAAGCGTGAAAAGGCGGGCGGATTGCCGCGGGCATTAGAAAAGAGAACGTCGTCAGTGCGGTCATAGGCGACGCCAAAGCCACCGCGCACTACGGTGCTCTCGCGAAGCCGAGATGGGCTCCAAGCGAAACCCAGGCGAGGGCCGAAGTTGTTTCGATCGGGCCGGATAAGCGAGTCGGCAAATCCGACCTTGGCATTCACCAGACCGCTAGATGGAATGGTGATATTCGAAAGCTGGCCCTTGGCGTCGCTGAGGGGGGGGTAATACTCGTAACGCCAGCCAAGATTTAAGGTTAGGTTGGGCTTCACTTTCCAGTCGTCCTGCACAAAAAAAGCCGTTGCCTTGGACCGGAGGTACCGCTGGCCGTTTGCAGGGCCCCCGCTGCGCGGGTCAGCGTTAATAGCTTCAAAGATGGGCGTGCTATTTGCAAAATTCCAGAGGCGAACGTTGCTGTAGAGCGGGCGAGCGCCGCCAAGAAGGTTGTTGTTGTCCTGCTCGGCACTCAGATCGAAGCCGAACTTGAATGCATGGGCGCGCATGACTTTGCTCAGCGTGTCGCGGAAATTGTAAGTGTTCTGCGAGAACACGGCTGGCGTGGACTCCGAGCGGTCCGCGCCGAAGCGGATGCGATCGAAGCTGTACCCTTCGATTTCGATGCGAGGAATGCCGAAATTGACGTTCTCATTGGCAGTGACCTGGTTGAAGGAAAAGCGCGTGAAATTGAAGCGCGCCTCATTGACGAGGGTCGGAGACAGAATGCGAATCCAAGAGAGCGCCTCCGTCTGATTCTGCGGTTTCTGCGCGATGTCGCCCTGCGGACGACTCCGGCCGCCTGCGTCGCTGCCTAGATTGTTTGCTCTCGTCAGATAGGTGCTGAAGGCGAACTGATCTTTTCCGCGGTTGTAATCCAGCCGCCAGTTGTATTGATTCCCGTTGCTCGAACTGGGAAGAGCCAACTGAACGAATTGGATGTCGGGAATACCATCCAAGCCGCCACCAGCAAAATGGGCGCCATCCAGGGGGACATATTGGCCAGTGGCCCCGGTTGGAGAGCCGACATCGAGCCCACCGGTGACCGGCTGGCACTGAGTAGGATCGTTGATCCCCGCGCCTACGCAGGTTGAGGTGAGGACGTTAGCGATTCTTGGAGCGATACCTGCGGAGGACAGAATTGTTGCTGTGACACTGCCGGGGCGAGAATTGATAATGAGCTGCCGGAACTGAGGTGTCTCCACCCAAGTGCCGGTAGAGGTGTCCAAATTGTTGCTGCGAAGACCTTCATAAGAGAAAAAGAAAAACAGCTTGTCCTTCCAGACCGGTCCGCCCAGGCTCCCGCCGAATTGCCGGAAATTGGTGTTTACACGCGAGGGCATCTCGCCCTGTGCGCCGTGAAACCTGTTGAATGCGTTCCAATTGGGATCCTGGTATTTGAAGAACCCGCTGCCGTGAAACTGATTGGTGCCGCTTTTGGAGACGACCTTGACCTGGGCGCCGGTTCCGCGGCCGTCTTCGGCAGAATAGGAACTCGAGAGAACGGTAATCTCTTGCACGGATTCTTGGTTCGGAGTAATGACCGCGGCGCCACCAAACCCAAGACTGTTAACGCTCACACCGTCGATGGTGAAATTGTTTGAGGCCGTGCGCTGACCATTCGCGGAGACCTGCACCTGGTTTTCAACCTGGAAGATGGAGGAATTTGATCCGCCAGGTCCAGAATTGTTGGGCAGCACGGAGGTATTGCCGTTTCCCTGGCGCGAGCCGTCGCCGAAGACGCCGGGCGTCAAGCGTAGGAGTTCATAAGGGTCACGGCCTACTGCAGGCAAGCGCGTGATTTCATCCGTCGAGACGGTATTGCCAACGTTTGCATTCTCGGTATGCAGAGCCTCCGCGGAGGCGGTGACGGTAACCTGATCGGTGACGGCTCCGACCTGCAGGGTGACATCCAAACCGCGTGGCTGTTCGGCTTCGACGACGATGCCTTTCGAAGTAGCTTGCTTAAAGCCGGGCGCTTCCACGGTTACGGTGTACTTGCCGGGCGGTAGTTCGCCGATTCGATAGAATCCTTCGCCCGAAGCGACTGTATCGCGGACGACGCCAGTGTCCTGATTGGTGATCGTGACCTTTGCCCCGGGTACTGCTGTCCCCTGGGGATCCATGACGGTGCCTTGGATGCTGGCCTTGAACTGGGCGTGAG
>DASQYT010000248.1:0-8558 GCA_035639075.1 Candidatus Elarobacter sp. | reverse complement strand
CAAACGCCGGTGAGCAAGTGAACCTGGCCCGCATCGCTGAACTTTTCTTCGGGAGTCGTGGCAGCGGCCGCCTGAGTAAACTTTCCAAAGCGAGTGCCGGTATTTGCGAAACCCCAGGAAGGAATTTCGATGCGGAATTCTTCCAGCGATTGGAATACTCTGTCTGTCTCCTGCGAGCGCATACGATTTTCCGAAAGGGAGCGTACATTTCTGCCGCGCTCTGAGTCACGATATTTCTCTAGAAAAACGGGTATTTCGCATTGCGCAACGTCGATTTTGCCCTTCTCTCTCTCAAAAGTAGTATGAGCGCAAGAGCTTAGGCCAGGCACTGGGACTTGGCTTTGAGCCCGGGTCGCAGATAGCTTTGGCTAGATTTCGCTTGGCAAAACGCTCTGACCGGTCTATCTTTCCATGCCTATGGACTGCGATGTCCGTTCTAGGGACGCTTACCTGGTCAAGTCTGTTGTCCACTCCTCCCGGCTGTTTACGGCATTCCGGTCTCCAGGAGAAGCCCTACGTCTCAGAGAAATTGCCTCTCGGAGTGGCCTGCCGAAGACGATGGTGTTTCGGCTGCTCTATACGCTCGAGAAATGCGGCATGGTGGAAAAGGTAGGGGAGAACCTCTATCAGTCGTGCCTTCGGCCTTGGAAGCAAAAACTGTATCGCCTCGGGTATGCCGCACAAGGAGCCGACTATCAATTTTCCAGGGAGGTTTCCGTCAGCCTGCAGCGAGCGGCGGTTGCGGAGGGGATTGAACTGATTTCCCTCGATAACCGCTACAGCGCGAAGATCGCGCAGCACAATGCAGACCTCTTGGTCCGCGAAAAAGTGGACTTGGTCATCGAGTTTCAAACCGACCAGGATGTCGCCCCAATTGTCGCAGCGAAGTACCGCGAAGCTGGCATTCCGTTAATTGCAATTGATATTCCGCATCCGGGCGCCACTTACTACGGCGCGAACAACTACGAGGCTGGTCTGATTGCCGGGCGTTACCTCGGCAGATGGGTAAAGGAAAACTGGTACTCGGAACTGGACGAGATCATCTTGCTTGAGTTGCCTCGCGCCGGAAATTTGCCGCGCATGCGGCTCACAGGGATTCTGGTTGGACTCGGCTCTTTTCTGCCCGCGGCGAAGGAATGCCGCATCACGCACCTAGACGGCGACGGCGAATTGGGGCCGAGCTTTGAAGCCGTGCGCAAACACTTGCGTTCGACGCGGGCGCGCCGCCAGTTGGTGGGAGCCATTAATGATCCGAGCGCGCTCGGGGCACTGCGCGCTTTCCAAGAGGCGGGCCGCAGCGAGTGCTGCGCAATCATGGGGCACAATGCTTCCCCGGAAGGAAGAGCTGAGTTGCGCCAGCCAAACACTCGACTTCTGGGATCGGTTGCTTTCTTTCCAGAACGCTATGGCGAGGACCTTATTCGCGTCAGCCTGGATATTCTGAACCGGCGGCCAGTCCCTCCAGCGGTGTTTGTGGAACATAAGCTGATAACGCCGCGTACGGTCGATCACTTCTACCCGAATGACAGTCTGACCCAAGGTGTGCCCATTGCCCCTCCTGAGACAGCTTGCCAGGTAGGCAGAGCCGCCCCGCCTCAACCGCCCGCACCGCAAGTTTAGCGATTCGCTCTTCCAGACCGGAGACCCTCGCTTTTGATCGGATTGCTGTGTGCAATGCAAAATGCTAATTGGGTTTAATTCAGATGTCCTCATCCCTCCGCAGCCTCGCAAGTCATTGAAAAAACTGCGAACAAGCTTTGGCCCAAGCGACTCAGCGACGGAGCCGATCCAAGTACTATCAATATCATATTAACTAATTTATATCCATATGGACTCTCCGATGGAAGTAAGCGAGCTGCTCTTGGGCCGCTTCGCTATTAGCCGCTACGGGAGCAAAACTACAAAACGAACTCTCGTAAGTCCCAAAATTAGAGACACTCAGATTTTGCGGATGGTGGGCATCGCTGATTAGACCCGGAAAAAGGGAGCCAGCTCGACCAGATGTCCCTCCTGTAGACAACGAAGTGGAGAGTACTCGGTTGGTGTTGAGCAGGTCTGTGGATGATGGAGAAGGGGCTAAAGAATCTAGCTTGCTTTGTCGAACAGCCAGAGCACCGGCTGCCGAATCGGAAAGTTTCGGATGACTTCGGCCACGGTTGGATCAGGATTGAGCCCTCGCCATAGCTCTAGATAGTCCATCCGTGAAAGACCGAGACCCGCAAAGAGCAGGCTGGGCTGACGCACCGGCCACTGATCGAAATATTGCACATCAGCCGGCAGGGGCCAGCTCGTCTTGTCTGCAATGTACGGAAACATGTATTCCAATGCCTTTCGCATGCCGCGGCCATCTGGCAATTCAAATTTCCAGAGAGAGTCTTGTCCGATGGAAAGAATGTGGCACGCGGTGGCAAGTGCGTCGAGATTGAACAACGAATACGCGTAGGGCTTCGTGCGCGCCAGCTCGAGGGGAAAGCTGCCGTTTGGCGCGATCTGATTCGGTACGAGCACAGAAGTAAACCGCTTTCGGCAGAACCGCACAAGCTCAACGTTTTCGGTATAACGCGCGAACTCAGTCACCTGCAGAACCCAGCAGGTTCCATGATTATTCTTTGCTTCTCGTTCTTCGATACCGTGCGGGGAAGTCGTCATCCAGGTGAGATACTCGGAAAACCAGCGCTTCACCTTATCCCCTACTTCACTCGTAAACGATTTCGAACCTTCCAGCGCCGCAGCGGCGCGCGCCACCTCAACGAGATGCACAGTATCAATGATTCCAATGCCCCGGCCGGCAGTCCGCCCGTGAATCGCCTGTGCAAATTCGAGATTCGGATTCATACGCGTTGTTTCGTCAACAAACCAGGCACGTAGATGCGCTGTAGCGTGTGCCGCATGGCTTTCCTCTTTGGTGATCAGCCACGCCGCGGAAAGTGCCGGCATCTGGACACTCAACCGAATGAGCGCGCGGCGGTGATCGATAAAGTTGTCCGGATTGGTCAAGCCGTCGCGCTGGACGTACGGACCACTAGGATTTGCTGGGTCCGGCCACCAATAGTCGCCTTCGGAGGAATAATCGTGCTTACCTCCTGCGCTGCGCGTGGCGGGGAAAGACGTAATTGTAAGGGGTGCCTCCCGCAGGTATCGTCTCGCAGCGCGCAGAATGCGCGCCCGATCGATTGCGGTTACGTCGATCGTAGGACGCCGCGCATCCCTAGCGCCAGGGAAAAGAAGTTTCGGCTTTGCGAGTGTCGACAAGAGTGTCCCGCCCAGCACCTCACAAAACTTCTTCCGGGAAAAATGTCTTTCAGCTGTGATGGTATCTCCCGTTCCCAAGGCAGCCGGCAACCACTCAGCGAGTTTGATAGGGAGTCCAGGACTCAGGTGTTAGCCGACGCAGGGCGTCCGTGTACTTCGGCGAAAAATGAACGGCCTTGCCAACCTCAATTCCTGCCTGAGCGCAAACCCTTGCATGCGCTCACTTCGCGATACGAAGCATCACCACGCCGTGCGCGGGCACAGTCACCGAGTATTCCGCCCCGTCCAGCTTCAGATCGCTGTGAGCCCAGAGATCTCTCGCGTGCGCGTGCGCCTTCAAGCCCAGGTCCGACCACTTGGCCGTGATCTTTGCCGGCGCGTCGCCGCGGTTAAACAATCCAATTGCATGCGCGCCTCCAGACAGTGGCCTCACCCAGACTTCTTGATCTCCGGATTTCGCAATGCGCCGGCCCTGTTTGCCATCCTTGTCCTGGTCGACGGCGATGACTTCCCGGTTGGTGAGGATCTCCAGGATCGTGGGGGTCATGTTTCGCAAATCGTTTCCGGCGAGCAGAGGCGCAGCGAGAATGGACCACAGGCTCATGTGCGTTCGGTATTCGTCGTCGGTCATGCCGCCGTTGCCGATTTCGAGCATGTCCGGATCGTTCCAATGTCCCGGCGCAGCCCACGCAGCCAGTTCGGCTTGTGAAAACCCGATCTTGGTCATCGAGTCCCAGGTGTCGCGAATGTCTCCCGTAGTACGCCAGGCATTGCCGCTTACCTCGGGTCCCCACTTCCACACATCATCGCGGCCATACTGACAAAGGCTGTAGAGAATTGGACGCCCCGATTTCAGAAGCGCCTCACCCATCTCCTGGTAAACGGCTTGCATTTCCTGATCGGTATAAATATTGCGAGCGCCACACCAGTCGTACTTCAGATAGTCGATGCCCCACGCCGCATAGGTCCGTGCGTCCTGTTCTTCGTGGCCGTAACTGCCTTCGTATCCGGCACAGGTATTGGGGCCGGGAGAAGAATAGATGCCGATCTTTAAACCCTTGCTGTGCACGTAGTCGGCGAGAGCTTTCATATCCGGAAATTTTTTGTTAGTAGTGATATTTCCTTGCGGGTCGCGGCTCGCTTCCCAGGTGTCGTCAATGTTGATGTATTGATAGCCCGCATCCTTCATCCCGTTGGTGGCCATGGCATCGGCCATCGAGCGCACAGCGGCGTCATCCACACGGCCTGCGAACTTATTCCAACTGTTCCAGCCCATGGGAGGCGTTTTGGCAAGGCCGTTGTAGGGGACCTTATGAATTACCGGCGGCGGGAGGCGCGCGGGGTAGGCGCCTTCGCCAAGCGGAGCAAGGTGAGCAACCATCTGGATGAGCTCGCTATCGGGGCGCCTTCGCGTGGCCACGTGCAACTCATCACCCACAAGCTTGCCTTCGTATTTCACGCGGCGCTCATTGGTTCCGTCCATCATGCTCCCGGTGAGCGTGAATCCATCAGATCCACCGGTGCTCTCGACAATCTTGTAATAAAACTGAGTGACCCGAATCGACCCGGTTATGCGAGAGCCTTCCTGATGGAGATCCAGGTAGGTAGTGCGAAAGGTGCCGTCGGGCAAGGGGTCGCGAACCGCCCAATTCCCCGTCAAGTCCCCGGCAAAACACGGCACCGCGAGCAGTATTAGCAAAACAACAGAAAGAGGTTTCATTTCATGAAAAGGCTACAACAATCGGACTTCGGTTCAAATTGTTTCGTGAAGGGCCTCCTTTTACATTTTCTCAAGCATCGATTTAGGAGGATTGGAACATTGTCCAATCGGGCTCTTGGGGTACTCCATTCCGTGCACTTCGCTCGAAAGTGCCCCGATCCATGGCATCAGAGTTGGGCACCAGGGAGTGGGGACAGCGGGAAGTGCGATTTTCTCACGCCGAATCTGCCCTTCACGCCAAGGCCGCGGGATTTTTCAGATACCGATCAACGATGGCATCGGCCGTGCGATAGGTGAGCGCCAGGATTGTAGGTGTGGGATTTGCCGAGGCGTTCTGAGGGAACGAGGATGCTCCGAGCACGAAAAGATTCGAGAGCTGCCAGTGCTGCAGGTAGGGATTCACGACCGAACTTTCTGGAGAACTTCCCATGATGGCGCCGCCCTGAACGTGGGAGGATTGGTAGCGCGTTGCATCGTAACTTCGCAGGCCCGAAAATGGGGTAACTTCTTTCGCTCCCATCTCACGAGCGAGTTCCATGGCTTTCGTGGTCATATAATCGGCCATTTTTCGTTCATTCTCTCGCCAGTCGAGCGTGAGGCGGAGCAAGGGGTCACCAAAATGGTCTTTGTAGACCGGATCCAGGTCCATGTAGTTGTCCTGGTAGGCAAGATGCTCGCCTGAGAAGCCGATTCGACCGGTGCGGTCATAATAGTGGAGCGCCGCTTTTTTCCATTCCGAGCCCCAGGTCGATTTCACCGATTTTGGAACGACACCACACTCGCTAATGGGAAGTGAGCGCGCACTCCTAGCGCCCAGAGTGCCCCCGCGCAGGAAAGGATGTTTGCTGTGGTCAAATAAGTCACCGTCCAGGTCACTGAGCATGATCCCCGATGCGCCGGAGCCCATGAAGCGGTTAAGCGGTTTTTCAAAGAAGGCAGTTACAGCGGAGAAAGCAACTTGATGCGTGAGGTTGCGTCCTAACGATCCTTTCCGCGTGGCGGGACCGTAGGCTTTCCCAATGCCGGAGAGAAGAAGCAGACGGGTATTGTTGAGAGTCCAGGAAGCGAGAAAGATCAACTCCGCAGGCTGAAAGACTTCTTGACCATTTGCATCACTGTAGATGACACCGCGGGCGCTTCCTTTGTTCTCCGACGCGTCGTGCACGATGCGGCGAACCCAGGCGCCGGTGCGAATCGAAACGTTTTTGTGTTTCTGGATGACGGGGAGCAGAGTGTTGGTAGGCTGAGACTTTGCGCCGATCATGCAGCCGAAAGTTTCGCAGTACCCGCAATAAGTGCAGCCCGGGCGCGAAATGCCATCGGGATTTGTGTAGGCGCGGCTGGTGGTCGCCGCGGGAACCGGATAAGGATGATAGCCGAGAGACTTCGCAGCTTCGGCGAATATTGAGGAAAAGTAGGGGATCTTGGTCGGAGGCGTGGGGTATTCCGCGCTGCGCCAACCTTCAAAGATATTGCCTCCTTCGATTTGTTGCCCGCGAATGTTTCCGGCTTTGCCCGAGATGCCGAGGAGCAAGTCGGCGCGTGTATAGTGTGGTTCCAACTCGTCGTAAGTGACGCCCCAGTTTTGAATCGCGTGGTCTTCGGGCAAGCGTTTGGAGCCGTATTTTTCAGTGGTACGGGAGAGCACTTCGAAGCAATCCGGCAGAAATCGGGGGCACACCGCGCTCCAGTGCTCCCCTGCACCGCCGACACCGGAGCCGGGAAGGAAAGAACCGTGTTGGCGAAGGGGAAGGGCGCGCTGGCTCGAATCGTGCCGGAGCGTCACCGTTTCCTGGGAAACATCCTGCATCATGCGGAAGCGAATGGTGTAGTCCAGTTCATCCATGTCGTCGCCGTAGTCGTCGGTCTTTCTCGGCCCTCCGCGTTCCAGCACGACCACGGAAAGTGCAGTACGCGAGCCAAGTTCCTTGGCCATCAGCAGGCCTGTCCATCCGCCCCCGATAATCACCACGTCCACGGATGGCAATGTCTTCATTCCAGATCCTCGCCGGGACGGACTTTGCGCCGCGTCACCTCGCGTAAGCTGGCGGGTTTCGGGCGAAACGCCTCACCAAAGTGCTTGTCGACATCGTCATAGTTGCTCATTCGTGGGCCTGGAAAACCAATTAGCTGCCAGCCCACCATGTCGATGTTCCCACCATGCATCGGATCGCAGAACATACCTTCGATGGTGTTCTGCCGGAGGAGCGAGAAAAACAAAGTCGCTTCGATCTGCTTCAGCGTGTCGTTTTGTTCCCCGGCCTTCAGGTGATCAAAGCCTTTCAAGCCTTTCAGTCCCTGGCGATAGATCTGCTGTGGCGTCGCTTTGCCCTGATAGCCAAACTCCGCCGGGGTGCCTTCTTCAAAGGGCCCCTGAGTGTAGCGATAGCGGTCTCGTCCCCAGGGTCCAGCTAACTGCCGGTCGATATAGACAGCGACGCCTGCTTCTCGCGCGCCAGGGCCCGTTTCGTCGCTCGGAAAGATTCGTGAGGCGGCGGCGGCAACAGTGAGGGCTTCCGATTGAGTGAAAAACCGAAGAGGAATGCGAACGGATTGGTTCGTTTGTGCGGAAAGCCGAAAGACTTCACGATCAAGCGAGTAGACGAGCACTCCGCCGATGCTGGCCGCCGACAGGGTGAGGAACTCACGGCGTCGCATGACGCGGTAGCATAGCAGATGTGGCGGGTTCCGTGAGAAGCGATTCTACTCTGACCGTCCCTCGAAGCCTTCACGCAGATCGCGTCATTTTGCGATTGAGACTAAGAGGACTCTAACCGATTGCGTGTCTGATAACATCTCCGTTCGAGAGTCAAACATGATTTTTGCCACGCACTCGAAGCAAGCACTGTTGAGGGTTGCCGCGTTCGCCGCTATGGCCGTCCTCATTTGTCGGATGGCCACGGGACAGCAATCGCCGTCGGCGAAGTGGACGGCGGAACAGGACCATCGGAACATGATGGATCAGCTGGGTATTAAAGCGCTCCGTCCTGGGCCGAGCGGGAATGAAAAGGACTCCAATCACGCCAACTACGATGAAGAGGAGGCTAACCCATATGGTGATCTGCCCGATGCGCTCACGTTGAAGGGCGGGCAAAAGGTCACGTCAGCGGAACAGTGGTGGAATCAGCGACGTGCAGAGATTGTCGAAGACTTCGAGCGGGAGGTCGTCGGCCGCATACCGCCCCATGTGCCTAAAGTGACCTGGGCCGTGAAGAGTACAACGGATTCCAAGACCGGTGTTTTCCCCGTCGTTGAGAAGCAGTTGGTCGGACATGTGGACAACACGGCGTACCCGTTGATTAACGTAGATATCGAGATGACGCTGGTCACGCCCCGGAATGCGAAAGGTCCCGTGCCGGTAATGATCATGTTCAGCAGCGCGGCCATCCGGCAGTTCATCGCAAGCCACCCGGAATTCAAAAAGATGATGGGGAGTGATCCGCCATCGACGGAACAACTCATTGCCGGCGGGTGGGGTTACGCGCTCCTCGACACCAGTACCATACAAGCGGACAACGGCTCAGGTCTGACGAAGGGGATCATTGGACTTACAAATAAGGGCCAGGCTCGAAAGCCGGAGGATTGG
>DASQYT010000247.1:0-5385 GCA_035639075.1 Candidatus Elarobacter sp. | reverse complement strand
ACTCACTTGTTGCCAGCTGGGATGAAAATCACATCCTATAATCATCATGTGCGAAGGCTCCTTTCTGCCCAGCAGTTTTGGTCCTCACCAAAAGCATACTGAGTTCGAATCGAGCCTTCGCTCTTATCCAATCAATCCTTTCGCGCTTTTTGCGAAAGGGTGGGCAGAGTTGTGGGCCATATCATGATCGGCACGGTCTGGTTGCGGATGACTCATCGCTGACCTCTCCCACCCATCGAAAACCGCGATGGGTGGGGCAGCCGGGCAGCCTGCTAAAAAGCGGACGTGACAACGATGACGTTCAACGCCAACGACCTCCGAAAAAAAACACTAGAAGTCCGCCTCTGTGTGCCCGTTGCGCAAGTGATCAACGAGAGAGATGGCACCGATTACTTTGTTGAAGACCCGCAGCATTACCTAGAAACGGTTCCGGAAAATGCGATAGAAGACGTTGTGTTCTTCAGCAAATCTGGGGCGTATCCAGCGTATCCAATTCAGGTGTGCACGACACCATCGAAGAACCACCTCGAGTTGAGAAGCCCTAACGGAAATATTGAGAGCTTCCGACGTCGTTTGAGCAAAGCTCTGACAGAGTCGGGGGTTAAGTACGCTACGGTCAACGTCAGTCTTACCAAGCAAAGCGTGTTGCACAATTCTCCTACAGACGTGGTCACTCGATGTTCGGATTTACTCGTTCAGTGCGATATCCAGGAAAACAGCAGGTCACTGGACTGGAGGGACATCAACGCCTTCTCGCAGGGTCTGTACAAGTTTGTTCGCCACATTCATGTCACTTCCGCAGCAAGCTTAAACGTCTTCGTGTCACGCGCGGAGTGGGTGCCATCAGACGGGCGACTGATTCAGGAGTCCGTCAGCGAGAAAGAGCGCAAGTATGCTCCTGCACTGAAAGCTCAAACCGCTCTGGTCATAGGTGGGTCTTCGTTTATTGACTATGAGCAGGTGGACAATTACCTTGCAAGCGGAAATGCGCGAGACATACGCTTTCGAGAGGCTTGGATCGTCTTCGAGAATCGCGTGGTTCCGTTAAAACAAAATGCGCGGTGAGATGCATTAATATCTTGGCAGACGACGATCGAGGGCGTGTCCCGGGTTCAGACTTGCAGGAGAAGCCGGTGCCAGAAGAGGAGAAGAGTGACGTTTCGCAATGGGGAGCTACCGCCGAACCGTCACTTTGGTCCGAGTTAGCAATCGTCTTTAATTGCTTGTCCGGTGGTAAGTACTGCAACGGTCCTGTCAAGAAAAGGTGCAGGGCTTGGGGCGAACACGTCCAGTGCTTCCTGTTGATAGCCAAAGACCCCGATCCTACTAAGCCACATACGCAACCAATTGACTTTTTGGTCAGACACCTGGACGTTGTGGACGAGAAGTTTGGGAAGCTTCTGCAATTTCAAGCTTTGGTACTTACGGCTATTTCCGTTGGGCTGGGCTCTCTTGGACCCATTACGAAAAACTCCAGAAGGCTGGGCCTGCTTACTTGCGCTTGGTGACCAATACCACGTTTTGGCTCGCCTACCTCTGCTGGTTTATGGCTACAATTGTCTGCTTTTGGGGAATAAGAAGAGTCTTCTGGGGCGATTTGGGGCACTCCCATGATTCACCAGCCCAGAACAACATCACGTTGACGCGCTCATCTGCGAAATTATAAAACGTACAGCCAAGCTTCGCGTGGCTGTACCCTTGACCATTCTAAGTGTGTTCCTCCTCGCACCGCTGTTGCCTGTTCTCTTATGGCCGAGGGACGAGCAGCGAATGGAACACATTGCAGACGTGGGTCCTTTCCCTCTAGGTATCGGATGCAGCGACAGCAGCTACATGGAAGAACAAGTAGGAGAGGCTGTAACCAGGATTAAGGACCGAGATGTACGGACGGTAGAAGTTGTCGGGGCGGGGGATGCGGTTCCAATTGGTCCATCTTTGACTGAAGCGTATGGGAACAACACAGGGCTCGCGCTCGCACGGGCTCGTTGTGTCGCCGGGTGGCTCACTCAGTCGCTCACTATCAAGGGGATTCACCCGGACATGTAGTCAAGGTACGGGACCCGGTTCGGAGAACTAGGCGCGACCGACAATACGGCAATGACGAAGATCGTCTTGTCACCATCTTTTCTCTGCCCTTCGGTGCACACACCCAATGACCGTCCTAAGCTTTCGACACTCCTGGCACGTCGACAGTAGACTCTTGTGATAAGGTCCACGGAGTTTTCAAGCTTCGCTTGCGTTTCGGGGGTGGGGATTCTGAATGACGATTGGCCGGATGGCCAGCCTACCCGCGCATTTCTACGGTGCCCCGTCCAAGCTCTGCTTGGGCGGGACTTTCTGATGGTAGACGCCCCCTCACCCTAGGAAGGATCCCAGCTTGCTCCCTCTTCTGCGCCGTCCACTCCGACTCGATCTCCAATCTACTCGGAAGCATGCGGAATTCTCAGCGGCTCACGCCAATCCTGCGCCGAGACGTCTCCCGCGTGGAGCCAGCCAAAGCGCGTGATCAGCGATCCCGCGATCGCGGAGATCGCAGCCCACTTGCGTAAGTCGCGCGCCTGCTCTCCTCTGCTGAGAAAGCTCATTACCCGCAACCCAAGCGATACCGGGCCGGACAGCACGCCTCCAACTCGCACCACAGCGCCGCTTGCACCACTCCTTAGCGGGTCAAGACATGCCAGCCGGTGGGTTTCGATGCGCAATTCCTCCATGCATCCGAAAATCGCCGCTCCAAGTCCCAGCCATTGCAGCGCCCGGCTCTTGCGATGCCCCATGAGTTCGAGCATCCCGACCGCAGACGACAATCCCGACATGCCAAAATGGATTGGCAGTTCGTTAATACTCTCATTCCATACTGGGATCGCCGTCGCGCCGATCAGCACGCCCGTGTAATTGGAAAACGGAAGACCGAACGCGAGTGAAACTGCCTGTCCGGCATTCTCGATAACGCGCAAGGGAAGCAATGGCCCGTAACGGTCCTGCATGAATTGCGCAAAGGCAGTGGCTGAAGCTCCGCTTACAAATCCCACAAGGGTCCATGCCCCCATTGACATCGGACTCTGCAGCTTGAAAACCCGCAGCATATTCAGAAAGCGTGACGGGCGCCCAAGATCGGCAATCAGCAATGCGGGCGAGATTACCGCGCCGGCGGCGGCAATCCAACGCGCATCACGCACTAAGCGGCGATCGGCGCCGGTGTAGTCTGCAATCGCGCCGACCACAGCGGCGGCCCCAGCGGTTCCGCCAGTGAAGAAATAAAGCGGAATCTCCCAGGTCCACGCAGGTTTCTTGAGCAGCGGGATACCGTAATACCCGGTATCCGGAGAGGCCATCGGGAAAGGCGAGCCAGCAGGCCGGATGCCTGATGCCTTTACTTCCCCACGCCGCTCGGCCTCGCGTCGAATTTCAACGAGCTTCTGCTCGCTAGCGAAATCAGGAGTGCGACCGCCCGGAGCGGGTCGCGACGGCCCACTCATCTGCCGTCCCTCCCGTTCTCAAACAAAAATGCCAGCAGGCTTCCAGCCAGAAGAAGCCCGGCGCCAATTGCTGAAGACGTCCACCCCTTCTTCAAGTAAATCGTAGGCACTTCCGGTTTGGGCGGCAGATTGTAGCTGCGCGGATCGCCACGCACGATGAACATGGCATGAGTGCCGCGAACACTGGAGTCCGATGCATCATAGAACGTCGCGTCTTTCATCCCGCGTCCGTGCAGCTCGGCAATGCGCTCGCGAGCTTTATCCCGCAGGCTTTCGATTTCACCGAACTTTATCGACTCGGTCGGACACGCTTTCGCGCAAGCAGGAGTTAACCCCACCTTCTGGCGGTCATAGCAGAATGTGCACTTGAAGGCGCGCCCGTCATCGCGATTCTTATCAACTACTCCAAACGGACACGCCACCACGCAATACCCGCAGCCGTTGCAGATATCCGGCTGAACGTAAACTCCACCGAATTCGGTGCGCACAATAGAGCCGGTCGGGCAAGCCTCCAAGCAGCCGGCTTCCTCGCAGTGTTTGCAGACATCAGAGGAGAATGCCCAGGAATTCAGCTCGGGAGCGTTGCCTCCAAAGCCCGGCTCGGGCGCGTGCTCCACGAACTTGACGTGCCGCCAGGTCGACGCGCCGACTGCGCCGGTGTTGTCATAAGAGAAGCCGCTCCAGTCGAGACCATCTTCGCCGATGCCGTTCCATTCTTTGCAGGCAACTTCACAGGCCTTGCAACCGATGCACAGCGTCGAATCGGTAAGGAACGCTGTCACGCTCATGCGGACTCCACCTTGTGTTCCAGTTCGCTCAGCGCTTCTTTTCCGCGCGGACGCCGACCGGGCCGGATGTCACAAACCAATGCTTTGGTTTCCATAATGCGGACGTTGGGCTCTTCGCTGATCGCCAGCAGATCATTAACCACGTCACCTTTCACCCGTCCTTTGTATCCCCAATGGTAGGGAAGCCCGACCTGGTGCACGCGCTGTCCATCGATCCACAGCGGACGCATGCGCCGGGTGACCAGTACCCGGGCTTCGATGATCCCACGCGGCGTGCTGATGGTCGCGTAATCGCCATGCACCAGACCGATTTCGTCTGCCAGTTCGGGCGAGACCTCGGTGAACAACTCCGGCTGCAATTCCGCGAGATGTGAAAGTGTGCGGGTCATTCCGCCAGCGGTGTGCTGTTCCGTGAGGCGATAAGTGCTGAGCACATACGGAAAGCGAGGATCGCCCGGCGAGTTGGCGTACGGGTTATCCGGACGCTCCCGCTTGAGTGCTGCCGGATTCACGTTCTGCTTGTACAAGGGATTCGAAACCGGCGACTCCAGGGGTTCATAGTGGGTGGGCAACGGCCCATCTTTCAAGCCGCTGGCGACGTACAGCCAGCCAACCCCATCCGGGTGCAACGTGAATGGCCGCGCTCCGCCCAGCGCCTCGACTCCCTTGCCCTTCGCTAGATTGTCTTTAGTATCTGGCGAAACTTCTTTTGGATAGTCGGGATTGTCCAGCCCGCCCCATTGTTTTTTCTCTTCATCCCACCAGACCAGTTTTTTCCGCTCGCTCCAGGGCTTTCCATCGGGCCGCGCCGAAGCGCGGTTGTAAATGATGCGGCAATCGTTGGGCCATGCAAATCCCCAACCGTGGCCGAGCAGGTCGCGCGGATTACGCTCATTCGCGCGATTCCGATTCTCCTCCGGAAATACGCCGCAGTAAATCCACGCCCCGCATGCGGTGCTTCCGTCATTCTTGAGATCCTGAATCTGCTTGAGTTGTTTGCGATCGGCGACCGTCCAGCCATTGATCTCTTTCAATATCTCTGAAACTCTGGGCTCGGCATGTTTGCCTTCAGTCGGATAGTTCCACGTCAGCGCATTCAGACCTGCATTGCGCGGCCGAGG
>DASQYT010000246.1:0-4572 GCA_035639075.1 Candidatus Elarobacter sp. | reverse complement strand
GCCTTCAAATCTTTCATCTTTACTTCCGCCCCTTTTTTCTGGAGCGGGTCTTCTTCCGGCGAGAGCCGAAAAGAATCTTTGATGGCCGAGAAATCGAAGATATACCCGCGCATGCGGCGGCCATCGGCAAATGCGATCACCGCCCGATTGGATTTGTCCGGCGTTTGTGAAGGTGTTGCCATAGTCCTCCCGCTGTTTTCAGCAGAACACGAAATAATTTACAGGGGGAGAAGCAGGTCTTAAAAGTTCAACTCGCGAACGGCCAGCGATCGCGGAGGCTGAGCCGTGTTCGGCCCCGGCAGAGCGCACGCGTTGTACTGAATGTTGGCGCTGCCGCCCAGGGTGTTGTCAACCACCGATTGTTGTCCGGCGATGATCGCGCCGTTAACGTTAACTTTGTCTGAACCGCCGCCGGTGAAGGAAATCACGCCGCTCACGATAATCAGGCCATCAAAATTGAAGCCACCGTGAATGTCCAGATTTCCATTCACAACCAGAACGCCAAAACCCGACCAGCCGCCGGTTAATCGAACATCACCAGGAACGTAAGTGACCTGGTAGCCCGTATCGCTAGATTGCACCTGGCTGAGGGGAGCACTGGCAGGCACAGTCCCCATGGTACCCGTGCCGGCTGCGGCTTGATTTCCGCAGTTTAAGGGGTCACCGGTAGATTGGGGTGTGCAAGTCCAGTTGTAAGGAGACTTCGTAACATTCACCGCATTCTGGCTGAATCGGTTCACCAGGTTCGTCAAATCATAAGGCCAGGGCTGGTTCTGCGCGATAGCGGGGCTTTGCCCGGACTCGAACGTCTCCGAGCCATTCGGAGGATCGACCGTGCCGTGGGCATATAGCGAGTACTTGCTCGCGTCGCATGTCTTCCCCGAACGGCTTACGCACGTTGTAACACCCTTGCTGGTGGTACAGCTACAACTGCAGTAGTCGTAGGCATTGACGTCAAGGTTGCCCTGGAGGTTGACGTGGTCTTGAGAATCAACCGCGCCGGGGGTTGTGATCGGGGGATCCTGGGCCACTTCCATCTGCAACATGCGCGTGGCGAGGCTGCTAGTGACCGCCAACGATGTAAGTTGATAAACGGGAGTCAATCCCGGAAGAGGCGTGCCTCCAGCAGGTGGGAGGCAGGAAGTAGTGCTGGCGGCTACCTGTTCACGCGAGCCATCCCAACAGATCGGGGAAGTTTTCGAAGAGCTGCAATCGCCGTTTGTGCAATACGGAGCCGTAGCTGCGTTTGTCTTCCAGTTGACGCGCACCCATTTGTAGCGCAGCGGTCCCATATAAGGACCTGTGCCGGATAACGAGGAATTCGACGCAGGGAACTCCGCCGTCAGGTTGTTCCCCCCGACATAGTTCCCGCTGGACTGCGGCCAGGTGCTTATGCCTTGTGCAGTAAGCTCGGCTTTCAGTTCGCCATCGTAATATTGATTCGCGCTGTTCTGAATCTGCGCTAGTTTGACGGTGTCGTTACTGTCGTAAGGATTAACTACATATACGAACGAGTTTGCTGTGCCCGGAAGAACCGTAGGGCCTGCGAGCAATCCTTGGGCGGCACTGAGGCCCGGTGTCATGCGCTGTCGCACATTCTGCAAACCTGCCAGGGCCGCGAAGTAGGCCTGCTGCGAGGTGCGGTAATTGGCATTGACCAGGGTCTCCGAGTCGGTCATATACATCAGCCCGATCGCAATACCCGTCAGCACCATCAGCGCCATAATGCAAAGCAAAAGCGCGATACCACGTTCATTTCGCCGCATCGGTGGTTTCTCCTTGGGACTGCCGGGCTTGGGCCACTTGCAATCCCTTTTCAGCCTGATCAATCTCTTTCCGCTTATTGCTTAAAACCTCATCCCTTTTGGAGAGCATGTTGGAATACACGTCGCGGACGAGCGCGTCGGTGGTGCCGTTCAGCTTTTCCTGGAGCTCGTCATACTGGCGGATGAGAGATTTCTCCTGCTCCCTCAGTCTGTCCACCAACGCATGCGCCTGTTCGAGTGTCAGATCCTTGGGCGCGGACACCTGCTTTGGTGTCTTGGCGGTTTGCTCTTCTCCTTTTTGAGCTGCGTCATCTTGCTTCTCAGTTTGGCCGCTTGCGGATGGTCCGGGTGCGGCGTCCGCAGGGGGCTCAGGATGGCTTGGCATGTCGTCATCGGTAATAACGACCTTCGATTTGTGCGCTGACTTTTCCCGCGCCGCCTTAACCAAAGATTGGTTCTGGTCAGGTTGGTCTTGAGCAAGCGCCGGGGCTGGGGCGAGCACTGATAGAAGAAATAGCGCGGCTAGGCTACCGCTGAGTTGCGCTCTGTAGGAGTTTAAGTTCCGTGTTTCCATATTCATGATTCCTAGAAATTGTTCAGCTTGATGGTGGTGGTCATGCTCAGAGGCAATCTGAGATCGGTCTGCATGTCCGCATAGTTCGCAAGCAGGTTCACTGAAACCACGATGGTGCGAATCTTTGGGAGATCGGTGGCATTCGCAGGCAGAGTCGCCAAGGTGCCATCATCCAGGAAAGCCTGAAAAACCGGAGCCTTCTTGTATCCCGAGTAGACCGTGTCATAGCTCTTTGCGTGCCCGCCGAAGTCTGCGTTTCCTGTCAGGGCCAGCGCCGTGCCGCCTGGAGTGTCTGAACTGTTCAGAATGTTATTCAGTACCGCTACACCTGAAGCGGTGACGGTGGCATCGGAAATCTGAGATGTTGGGGCGGTACCGTTTACCTTCTGCACCTGGGTCCGCTGCAGTGTGCAAGGGCAAGTGCTGGCGGAGGTGGCAATGTTGCCAGCGCTATCCAAGAGGGTGTAGCGGACATCCTCCACAATGCCATCGCCATCCACGTCACCTTCGAATGTGAGATCCCATTTCGTGACGCTCACCAGCCCTACGGCGTTCTTGGAATCGTTGGCCGCAGTCGCGTTCAGTATGCCCGTGCCGTACATGTTATGGTTGGGAAAGCCTGCCGAATGCAGTTCACGCTGAAGGGAGTCGAAGAACGTGCGCGCCTCCTGTGTGGCATCTACCTTGGTCTCTTCTGCCTTATAGGTCTTTTGTAGGCGGCCAATGTAGCTGAACACGATGCCAAGAATCGCGACTAGCACCGTCATCGTGACCAGCATTTCGATCATGGTGAAGCCTTGCTGCCGGTCGCTGGTACAGGATTGCCTCGGATTCTTCCTCATCACAGCCCTCCCACAGTGCGCAAAGTGATGGGTGGAGCAAATGCCAGAGGTCGGCTACTGCTGCCGGTAGCAGAATCTGCCGCCAGCGGCTGTGCCGATACTGTGATCAGACGTGTTTGCACCGTAGCGTTCGTGGGATCTTTATTGACGTTCTGGATGTTCCAGCGGACATCATAGGTCGCCTGCCGCCCATTGTTACCGCAGGCAACAAATTGCATTTTGTAGTTGGCTGGGGCGGCGGCATAGGTCTGACCGGCGAAATCAATCTGGCCGGTAGAATTCAAGGCCGCGCCGCCTGCCGCGGTGGCAACGGTCCAAGTCGTAGCCCCCGCAGCGTTACAATCCGTAACACTGAGGTTGGCGGCGCTGCTGGCCGGCTGCGCCGCAATCTGTTCCAGAATTGTCTGGGCCAGCATGGTGCCTGCTGTGTCTCCCTTGGATCGGCCGTTGCCCAGGATTGCCACTCCGAACAACACCCCCAGGGCGGCCATGCCGACTGCAAGCACAACGAGGGCGATCATCAGCTCGATCAGGGAGAATCCACGCTGGGTGCGCTTCGCACCGTGTGCATCGAGCACGGACCCGTAATTTCTATAGCTGCGCATAACTTTTCTCACCCAAGATCATTCGAGCATTCAAACACTAGTTGCTCCACGTCTGACTATGGTTGTCGTAGGACCAAACCCGAAAACGGCCAGATGGGCTTACGGAAATCGCCGCCCAAACTGTGTTCGATCCGCGGACGGATTTCACGTAGTAAATGAACCCTACCGGCGTCGGGGAAGTCGAAGCTCCTATTGGAGCCCCCCAGCTGGTGCAGGCCGACTGCCCAGCCACGGTGGTTTGCACACACGGTGTGCCGCGAGCGTTAAACATAACGGGCGTCCCCGATGATTGGGGCGTAAACCCAAGAGTGGCCGCAGATAAGCTAGGATTGCTGCCGCCGCTGGCGCCCCGCAGGGCTACCGCGCCCCGCGGAAGCACGACTACCGGCTCTCCGGTATCCCAACCGCCGTTTCCATTCAGGTCGAAAAACAGCTGCGTGTTAGAAGTGTTGCTCGCTACGGCGTAGGCCTTGTTATCCCTCACCGCCTTCATGCGCGCTTGCTGAAGCAGGTTATCTAGATCAACGCTGGCGGCCCTGAGTTGGTACTGGTTGACTGTGTTCATGAGCAACGGCGCGCACATTCCACCGATAATCATTGCTACGGCGACTACCACGAGCAGCTCCACCAGGGAGAAGCCTGTATGGCGCGGCGTTGTGCGGTTGCGTCGCGTTGCCGATGCGTGCTTAACAAACTTAAATTCTTTCTGCATATAAGTGCTAGGGATGCCCGAAAACGGGCATGGTCAAGGATGCTGCCGCTTGTGAAAGTCCCGCAAGTAACGT
>DASQYT010000245.1:0-6306 GCA_035639075.1 Candidatus Elarobacter sp. | reverse complement strand
GGCCAGCAGATTCGCCAGGGGATAAACCACATGCCGCTCGATGGCACGCTTCAGATGGCGGGCGCCATAGCGCTGATCCGTGCCTTCCTTTAGCAGAAAGTCGCGGCCGGTATCCGTCACGCGAAAGAGAAACTGCCCCTTGGCTGTGTCCAAGACCCGCTGCTGCACCTGCCCCAACTCAATATTGAGCACTTCCTGAAGCTGCTCGCGCCGCAATGGATGGAAGACCACCACCTTGTCCAAGCGGTTCATGAATTCCGGCGAAAACTTGCGCCGAGCCGCTTCCACGGCCGTGCGCTCCACTTTCTCGTCCAGCCCGGTGACCGGCTTATCCTTGGGTTGAACAAAACCCATTCCACCCTGCATTAGTTCGGCAATCTCGCCGCCGCCAAGGTTGGACGTCAGGAAGATCACCGTTTGAGACAAATCCACCTTCCGGTTGTCTCCTAAGGTGAGCGTGGCCTTGTCCAGCATTCCCAGGAGTAACTGCCA
Organism: Candidatus Elarobacter sp.; assembly: GCA_035639075.1. Taxonomy (GTDB): domain Bacteria; phylum Acidobacteriota; class Terriglobia; order Acidiferrales; family UBA7541; genus Acidiferrum. The sequence goes on along the minus strand of DASQYT010000245.1, from coordinate 5,814 downwards.
TAATGCGTCGCTGGCCTTCTCGATCTCGTCGAACAGTAGGAAACTCAGCTTCAAGTCGTCACGATGGCTAGCCGCCAACGTTTCCTGGGTGATTAGCGGATGGGTTTCTCGATGGCCCAGATAGCCCGGGGGCGATCCGATTAGCTTGGCAATTTCGTGCGAGTGCTGGAACTCCGCGCAATCCACCTTGATCACCGCGCGAGCGTCTCCAAACAGGATTTCCGCGGCCGCTTCCACGATGCGCGTCTTCCCGGACCCCGTCGGCCCAAGAAAAAGGAGGTTCCCTACCGGGCGGCCTGGCGAGTTAAGCCCGGCGCGAAAGACCTGGTACAAGTCCACCAGCGCCTGGACACCCTCTTCCTGTCCGACAATCTTCCCCCGCAGCGCCGTCTGGAAATCAATCGTGTCCGTGCTGCGTTTGCTGGGGTCGAGTGGCAGGATAGTTTCGCTCATGACCGCCTCCTAGTGCGCCCGCGCTGACGGGCTCACGTTGCCGAATCTCCCGCGTACACGGCCAAACTGGTCGAGCTTAACCTGAATGGTGGACTGCAAGAGCCGCATTTGTACAAGCAGTTCCCGTGCCACCACGGGGGATTCAGAAATTCGGAGGAGCGGCGGAACGATGTCCGCTAATTCGAGATTCAGGGCTCGAAGAGAGGAAACAAGTTTTTGAACCGCCGGCGAGTTTGGATTCGCCAGGTCCACTTGACCGTTCAATTGTTCGCGCAGCGCTTTCCAGTCCAGCTCCACGAAAGGATGCTTCTTGGAAACTTCGCGAACGACATCATCCGTAATTCGCGCCCGAGCTCCGAGTCGTGCCAGATGGAGCTGGCGCACTTTTCCGCCACGGCGCACGTTGTGCACCAGATACAACGAATTCCCTTTGCGGCGGACAAAAGCCACGACATCACCTCAAACTGCCCTCACGCTGCGTAGTGTAATTCTCTTCCACTACGCTCTACAATATTAGACACATGTTTTGGTATAAAGTTGCATCCAATCAGTAACGGCTTTCAACGTAGAGCAAACACCGGAGAAATCCCCATCACAAATTTTGCTGTTTTTCATCGAAATAACGCATTCTCGTTTCATCACGCTGTTTTCGCCAATTTCTCTGCCGTTCCAATCGAATGCTTGCTGTTTTCTGCCACTTCATGAATCTGGGGCGCTATTTGGCTACCGTATTAAACCCTGGAGGCGCACTTTTCTCTTGTTCCCTAAGCGAGAGACACCTAGGATTTGTCACAGGTTTCTTGTCATCTCTCTTTGGAGCTCGATTCGACATGTCTTGGGATCCTGTCTTCCGATTCGTAAAACAAATTCCCCGCGGCCGGGTTTTAACTTATGGGGCCCTGGCCAAAGCTTTGCGTCTTCCCGGTGGCGCGCGCAGCGCCGGACGCGCTATGGCCGCGACTCCTTCCGGAAAAGGCATCCCCTGGCATCGCGTCCTCGGCGAACGCGGCAAAATCCTCATTCGCGAGCCTTACGCATCCCTGCAAAGAAAACTCCTCGAAAGCGAAGGCGTCGCGATCAGCGAGTCCCGCGTGGACCTGAAACGCCACCTCTGGAAGTCGCCGAAAAAATTCGCGCCGAAATTCCGCGCCTCCAAAAAGCGTATTCACAAATGAAGCGGCAGTCAGTCTGTTCTGGCGTTACGAACCGGCTGCTTATCTGCGGTATGCTATAGCCTCTTTTCTGAGCGCGCCCCGGGTGGTGCGGGGCAACGAACATGGCTAATCCCGTTCTTCAGGTGGAGAATCTCGTCAAGCGCTACGGCGACGTCGAAGCCGTTCGCGGCGTCAGCTTCAACGTGGAAGAAGGAGAAGTTTTCGGCCTGCTCGGGCCGAACGGCGCCGGCAAAACCACTACCGTTGAAATCCTCGAAGGCCTCCGCGATCCCGACGGCGGCAGCGTTTCCGTCTGCGGCCTTGATCCGCAGCGCGAATCGGAAGCTCTCAAACACGAAATCGGCGCTGCGCTGCAATCCACGTCGCTCCCGGACAAGCTCCGGGTCATGGAAGCTCTCCGTCTATTTGCCAGCTTCTACAAACGCGGCCGCAAGCCTGAGGAATTGCTTAAACGTTTCGGCCTGGAAGAAAAGCGCAACACTTTTTACAACCAGCTTTCCGGCGGCCAGAAGCAGCGCCTCGCCCTCGCCATGGCTCTGGTCAACGATCCGAAGGTAATATTCCTGGACGAACCAACCGCGGGACTTGATCCGCAAGTGCGCCGGGAAATCTACGACGTTATCGAGGAACTGCGCCGCGAGAAAAAAACCATCCTAATGACGACGCATTACATTGAAGAGGCCGAGCGACTCTGCGACCGCGTTGCCATCGTGGACTTCGGCAAGGTAATCGCTCTCGGCACACCGCGTGAATTGAAAGCGCATTCCGGCGGCGCCACTCGCATCGAAGTGCGCCTCTCGAAGCCGGAATCAAACGGCGCATTGAAGAGCCTCGAAGGCGTGGCCGACGCGCGCGAAGTGGATGGCACCTATGTGCTGCACTCCAAACGGCCGCCGCAAACCATTGTCTCACTCGTCAAGCATCTGGAAGCTGGCGGCAATGAACTCGTCAGCCTCGAAATCGCCACCCCTTCGCTTGAGGACGTCTTCATCGAAATGACCGGAAGGAGGCTACGCGATTGAGCAACTTTGCCAGTTTGACCCGCACGCGCATTCTGCTTGCCCTGCGTAACAAAATGTTTTTCTTCTTCAGCGTGGTCTTCCCCCTCGGCATGTTTTTTCTTTACGCCGGCATTTTTGCCCGCAGCAATCCTCGCGCCGTCAGTTATTTCCTCGGCCCCGTCATCGCTTTCAACGTGATGGGCAGTTTCTGGGGACTCAGCGCCACGCTCGTGATTTTCCGCGAACAAGGGATTCTGCGCCGCTTCCACGTCACGCCGGTCACGGCCACGGACATGCTTGCCTCCAGCCTCCTGGCAAACTACGTGCTCACGCTTCCTACGGTTTCCATTGAAGTATTCTTGGCGCGTTTCATCTTTCATGTTCCAAGCCTCGGCAATCTTCTCTCGCTCGCTGTCCTAGTCACCGTCGGCACGGTTTCGTTCGGCTCGCTCGGCCTCGTCGTCGCCAGCGTCACCAACACCATGCAGGAGACTCAGGTCCTCAACCAGATTATCTGGCTGCCGTTGATCTTTCTTTCTGGCGCCACGTTCCCTCTTGCCTACTTGCCCAACTCCGTCCAACACGTCGGCCTCTTTTTGCCCGCCACCTACCTTGTTACCGCTCTACAGGGCGCCCTTTATCAGTCTTTTTCCGTCTCGCAACTCATGGTTCAAATTCTGGCCCTCGCCGTTTGGGCTATTCTCACTTTTTTCGTTGCGGCGCAGCTCTTTCGCTGGGAGCCCGAGGTCAAAATTCCGCGCAAAGCCAAGCTTTGGGCTTTGGCTACTGCGCTGCCTTTTTTTCTCTTGGGTGCCTGGGAAAACACGAACGGCGATATCTTGAAACAGGCGCAAGCCGCCTTCCACTCTTTGGAGCGCCCCGCCAATTCCGATCAGCCATCCAAGACTGCGCGGTAACAACGCAGCATCGCTCCACGCCAATTTGGTTCCTGTAGGTTCTCCTCCGGTACCGCCAGCGCATTGACGCTCGCCGCCCCGTACCGTATTCTGCGATTTCGAGCCGTGCCACGGCGAATGGCACTGCCAAACGGGGAGCATCTATGCCGATTCAGGCCACCGAGAAAATCTGGCACAACGGAAAGTGGATCAACTGGGACGACGCCAAACTTCACGTCCTTTCGCACGTCGTAAGCTATGGCTCCGCAGTCTTTGAAGGCATCCGGTGCTACGAGACCAAACAAGGTCCGGCGATCTTCCGTTTGCGCGAGCACATGCAGCGCCTGATCAACTCTGCAAAAATCTACCGTATGGAGCTTCCCTACTCCGTCGACCAATTCGCCAGCACCGCCTGCGAACTAGTCCGCCTGAACAAATTAAATTCCTGTTATGTGAAGCCCATCGTGTTGCGCGGCTACGGCGAGGTAGGAGTGAATCCGCTGAATTCGCCCATCGACATTTACATGGCCTGCTGGAGCTGGGGCGCGTATCTTGGCCCGGAAGCTCTTTCGAAAGGTGTCGACGTCGGCGTCAGCTCCTGGACACGCATCGCCCCGAACACTCTTCCCGCCATGTCTAAGGCCGCTGCGAATTACATGAACTCGCAGCTCATTCGCATGGAAGCGTCATTCAACGGGTACACTGAGGGAATCGCTCTCGATTCCGACGGCCACGTCAGCGAAGGCTCCGGAATGAACGTTTTTCTCGTCCACGACGGCGTGCTTTACACTCCGCCTCTAGCCACCAGCATTCTTCCCGGCATTACCCGCGATGCCGTGGTCAAACTCGCGGCGGACCTTAACATTCCTTTCAAGGAAACGGTCATCCCGCGCGAAATGCTCTACATCGCTGACGAAGTTTTCTTTGTGGGCACAGCCGTCGAAATCACTCCCATTCGTTCCGTCGACCACATCCAGGTCGGCAAAGGCGTCGCCGGACCAATCACCCTCACATTGCAAGCGGAATTCTTCGCCATCACTAAAGGCACCAAGCCGGATCGCCACAACTGGCTCACTCCAGTAAGCGCTCCCGTCAGCGCCGCCACACGCTAGACACTCGATTCGAATGCTCTGATTTCCCTTGTCATTCGACTATAGCGTTCGGTGTCGCATTCCGGCTAGAATGCGTCCGTTCGAATCAAGCACGCTTCCTTTTCTCTGCGTGGAGGATCATCGATGTACGGCACATCGCAAAAGCTGATCGCGGAATTCCTGGGAACGTTTGCGCTGATTTTTTTCGGCGCTGGCTCGATTTGCACCGACCAATATTTGCACGGCACGGGCGGCCTCGGCCTTCTCGGCATCGCCCTCGCTCACGGCCTCGCCATCGGCGTCATGGTTTCCGCGCTCGGCCACATCTCCGGCGGACATTTCAATCCCGCCGTGACCATCGGCTTCTGGGTCACCAAGCGCGTGAACACCGTGGACACCATCCTCTACTGGGCCGCGCAACTCGCCGGGGCAACGGCCGCGGCATTTTTGCTGAAGACGGTCGTTCCCGAAGAAACCTGGCGTGCCGTCACCCTGGGAACCCCGGAGCTGGCCCGCGATTTTCCGCGTTGGGCAGGCATGGCTCTCGAAGCCGTAACCACTTTCTTCCTTGTTCTCACTGTCTTCGCCACCGCCGTCGATGAAAAAGGCGCATTTCGCTCCATCGCCGGCTTTGGCATTGGCTTGTCGATCACCCTCGGCATCCTCGTCGCTGGTCCGCTCACAGGTGCAGCCTTGAACCCCGCGCGCGCCTTTGGACCTGCTTTGGCGTCCACCCATTGGGCCAATCACGGCGTTTACTGGGTCGGTCCGCTGGCCGGAGGATTTGTCGCCGGCCTGCTCTACGACTCGCTCTATTTGAAGAAGCCCTGAACCTCAATTCCGCTGAAAAGCTCGCCCCAAGGCCAGTTAACTAGCGCGCAACCGGCCCCTGCGCTTTCCTTGCTCGCCCTTCCCTCGGGTGCTAGTTTCGTATCTTAGCTGCATCCTTGCGGGGTTCACACGATATGGCCATCAGCATTGACGATCTTCTGCGCCGCGCTGTCGAAAGCAAAGCGTCCGACTTGCACCTGAAAGTCGGCAACCACCCTTATTTGCGCATAGACGGCCTGCTCACCCCGCTCACCGATGTGCCTCGCGTCACGCCGGAAGAAATGCTTTCCATGGCCTTCAGCATGATGACCAACCGCCAGAAGCAAAAGTTCAAGGAAACGGCGGAATTGGACATGGCTTATGGCGT
>DASQYT010000244.1:0-4904 GCA_035639075.1 Candidatus Elarobacter sp. | reverse complement strand
GAGCTCGGACAGTTTTGCTTTTTCGCCGCTTTCGTCAGGTCCTGCGAAGACTAGCGTCATTGGTATTCCTGTGGAGCGGCTCGTGAGCTCCGCGAATGCCCGCAGAAGCAAGTCCGGACTTTTCTTGGCGGATAGCCGCCCCAGAAAAAGGATCAGCTTTTCTTCTGGCGAAATTCCGTGTGCTTTCCGGAATGTGCCTCGCGCGGGCCAGGATGCGGGCACTTCCACGCCGTTCCGCCGCAATAGCACTTTCGAGTACGCAATGCCTCCGTCGGCAAGTTCCTCGCCTTCCTGCTTCGAAGTGACGATTACGGCGCTTGCCCCTTCGAGTAGCCGCCTTCCCCAAATCGTATGATACATCCGTTTCAGCAAGAGACTTCGAACGATGGGCACGAACATCCCGATGGGCTCGAGCACGTACGGCAGACCTCCCTTGCGGCTAGCCGCCGCAACTGCCGGGCCGAGCAAATCGTAGAGCCCGAATATGTGCACGACATCGAAATTCTTCAGCCGCGCCCGGCAGTATCGCTTGACCGCAGGATTCCAGCTCACGCTCCGGTAGCGCAGCCACGTTGGGATGTAGATAGCCTGCACGCCATTCTCATTCCGCCGCCAGCCAAACGGGGACCGTTCTGCCGTGATTTTTTCTTCCTGCGTTTGCACTCGTTTTTCCAGCCCCCAGTCCGCGGTAACGACGGTGACCTGATGGCCGCGTCTCGCCAAGCCTTCAGAGAGAGAGCGCACTTTCACCGGGGGACCGCCGAATTCCAGAAAGGGAGCGTACGTTTCCGTAACGTTCAGGATTCGCATTGTTCGCGGAGGATCTTTTTCAATGATTTCGCGAAGACGTTGAAGCGGAACTCGTGCTCCGCCCGCTGCTTCGCGCGCGCGCCCATCTCTTTCGCATGAACGGGGTCGGCCAGCAGGGTCTCCAGGCTTGTTGCAAGCTGGATCGGGTCGCCGTGCGGCACCAGATAACCGGTGACGCCATCTTGAATCACCTCTGGCGCGCCCCCATGAAGTCCCCCGATTACCGGCTTGCCGCACGCCATCGCCTCCAGATAGACCAGGCCGAATCCCTCTCCCCGGCTGGGCAACGCAAAAATCTCGCACGCGGCGTAGCATGCCGCAATTTCCGAATAGGTCAGTCCGGTCAGGAAATGCACGTGGCGGTTCATTCCGGTTTGCTCCGCCAGATCCTCTAGCCACGCGCGGTCGTCCCCTGAGCCCACGAGCACTAGTTGAATCTCAGGCCTCTGCGTCAGGAGGCGAGGCAGCGCGGTGATCAGCGTGTCCATGCCTTTGTACCGTTCTGACGCCAGCCAGCGTCCCACGCTCAGAATCACTCGTCCTGAAGGGAAGTTCTCTGGCAGCACGGGATGCGAGCCTGGGCTGATTAAAGCTTCGAATTGCGGATCGAGCCCCCATGGCAGAACGCGTATCCGCTCCTCCCGCACGCCTTGTTCCTCGGTCACGTGTGCCGCCGTATCCTTGCTCGGAACGAGAACCAAACTCGAATGCTGCAGCGCCACGCGCTGCAAGATCCCTAGTGGTTCCCAGACGTCTGCGCCATGCGCGCACACGATGCTTTTCATCCGTGGCGCGGCAATCCGCATCATTTGCACCACCGGAGCGAGATTTGGATGCGCGGCCAGGACTAGTTTTGCTTTGCGGCGCGCCGCGCGTAGCGCTGTCGCCGTGAATCGCCCTTTGGAGCGTTCGCACCCGGTGAACACAAATTCACGCCCCGCCAGTGTCATCCGGTGCAGCTCCGGGGAGTCATTCAAGGTGAGCAAGCGGCATTCCATGCCCCGGCTGGCGGCAAATTCCGTCAGCACCGCCGCCAGGTGGCGGCCGGCTCGCTGCACCCCGCCGGGTGCGTCCAGTTCAGGGAAGAGGCCAATGACCACGGGCCGAGTCTGCCAAGCGCAGCGGCCAATGGCAAGCACGTATGCAAAACCTGTGTCGGAAAAGCCTAGCTAGGTCGCCAGGCTTGGTGGTCGGCAAATTCAGTGGATTACTGGCTGTCCGTCAAACTGTCAGAATTCGGGCGGCTGGGACGCTTTCTGATCCGGGGACACGGGCGCGGCCCGGGAAGAATCCTTTTCGGCCTGAAACGCTGCTTTCTTCAGATGCACGTCGCCGTCAACGTATGCGGTAAATTCAGTCCCTTGCGTGAAAACCACATCTTTACCGGAAGCCAGTGGAAGAGTCCCTCCACCCGATGAACTCTCTTGGAAAGAGCGCACTGCGGCCTTTTCGTTGTTCTTGAGGCGGACGGAGTCAATGCTGAAAGCCAATTTTCCGCCGTGTCCCAGGCGTTTCTTGGGTTCTGCTTCCTTCACGATAGCGGTGGCTGCCGCATCCTTCGGAATCACCGCAAGGCCGTCAACACTCACCTCTTCGATCACTTGCAGATCCACCGCGTCTCCAACGTGTGCGGTCGCGGAAGAAATGGTCTTGCCAAGTCTCACATGAATCGGAGTGCCGTTGCGCAGAGTGAATTCAGACGGATTGGATGGAGCGCTCGGAGCAGTTCCCGCGGTCGATCCCGGCGCGTCATATTGGGTGCGCTCTCGTACCGTCGGCGCTGGCTTGGCCAGCGGGGCCTTGGCGCCCGGCTTGTCCTTTAAGAGCAGGAGACTCTCTACGGGGACGAAACCCACTTCGCCCTTGGCAGTGCGCACACCGAAGTACACATCGTATCGACCGGTGATTTGCACCTGCTCCCCACACTGCAGCGTCGTCCGCACATCCAGCGTGGTCATGGAGCTGTACAGATAGACGTAGTCGCCTGTGCGTGGGCACTCTACCTGGCCCACACTTTGCGCTTGTGCAATTGCGGGGCAAAAAATGCTGAGGAATAGAGCGAAATACTTGGCGTCGAATTTCATCTTGTACCTGCTGGTCCCAAAGTTGCCCGAAAACGGGAAGATGCCACGCTTCTATCTCAACGCAAGATGGTTCTCTCTGACAAGAAGTGTAACTACCGCATTTGCATAAAGAGATACGATGGGAAATCGGCCGGACATCAGGAATGCTAAGGATCATCGGCGCTCTTCGAGTAGTGGATCAGTTTCCGATTGCCTGACTCACCAGTCTCTGACAAGACTTGAGCGCGCTAACCCGCACGCGACCGCAAACTCGCGTTCCGCCTCAGGCGGCGACTTCACCTGGAGTATCTTAATCAGCAGTCTTGAGGCTAGTCCTCTTCGCTAGCAAGGCCAATCGCTGGTTGTGATTCATGGGCTCCCACGGGACAAGTTTCTCGGCAAGTACATCCATTCTGCGCAAAAGAGTCAACTCCACGAAAAGTCCCATAAAATCCAAGTCTCGGAAGACCAACGAGCCAGCCTTTTTCATCTTGTCGCGAATCCGCTCAAAATGAACTGGCATCTCGGTCCAGTGAAGGCTGGCACAGTGGTGATGGCAGAGGTGGTATCCTTCGTTCATGAAGTTCACCTCATCCACAACGGTCACGGAATTGGTGAAATAATCTTCAGGACGTTCCGGGTCACAGAAGGCGTGCTGGACCCATGCGGTGATTGCGTTGATGAAATTCATGCAGAGAAGAGGAACCAGTACGAACATCGTCCCAATTCTCCAATCGTAAATAAAGACAGCTCCGAAATAAGCATAGTAGCGCGCCATTCCCCACAACATGCGCCTTCGGTTCTTTTCATCGCCTCTCGCTCTAAAGTAGGCGTAGGGAGCAAGCCCCAAAACCGTCCAACTGTTGTCCGAGAGATACCATAGGAAATCGAGCCGGCTGGTTCGATCGTAGCCCATCGTGTTGCGAGTGTCGTCGGGTCCGCTGTTCTCTCTATGGTGGAGACACACATGAGCCGTCCGGCCCAGTTCCGGAATGTTCCCATAGAAATACCCCAGGAAGAATTCGAGGTAGCGGCCGAAGACTTTGTCGTATTTCTCCGAAAAGTAGCCCTGGCGCCTGTGTGCCTCCAAGTGGCTGGCGCTGAACATCCTCACAAACCGCTGGAACTTGAAACCGTAAAGAGAAAGATAGAAAGCGATCGCCAGCAGCAGCCGAGGTTTCCCTAAAACGAGTTGAATCACGAAAATTGGCACGGCGGTAAGACTGAGAGAGACCATGAGTCTCAACGCGGGGGTATCTCGGGAGTCCCGCAGCACTCTTCGGCCCAGCCTGTCGAGGACTCGTTCGTACGCTAGGGAAAGAAATCCATACGCGTCGCGTAACGGACGAATCCTTCCGAGGAACACGGCCGCGCCGTAGAATCCTAAAGAAAGCGCAGCCACGGGCAACGCCGCCAAGGCGCTTGCCAAACCCATAAGGATTGCGAACCCTTGAAACAAGAATAGGAGTTTGGGTTTGGTTCTAAAACTCATCGTCATCGAGGAGGTGCCTAACTCGAGGTTATAGGTTTCCATTTCAGCACCGTGCGCCAAGATTTGGTTTATACACCCGAGTGGTCATATTAGGCCGCGCTGCGAAAGCGAGTCAACATGGGCTCATGATGGGAAATGCCCCTAACCACCAGTTGCGAAAAACTGCCTAGCGGGATCGTCTCGCTTGCTTACGACTTACGGCAGAAGGTATCTTGCGAATGACAATGGCCGGCGCGCGCGGAAGCCGACGGCGCTCTTCTCAGGGCAAAAGCAGAACGACGTGACCGCGTCTCAATCGCATAAGTTGTCGCCAATCGTCCTGGCTAGCTTCCTCGTCAAAGCGTCTTGGGTTATCCTTCGGCGATGGAACCGATCTTCAAAGGGGCGATACCCGTTCTTCCTGCCGCCGACATGACGGAATCCCTAAACTGGTGGACCGAGGTCTGCGGCTTCAAGGAAACCTTTCGTGATGCCTCCCCACCGAACTACGCGGGAATCAACCGCGGCGACGCCTATTTGCACATAGCTGGCATGAGCGA
>DASQYT010000243.1:0-8459 GCA_035639075.1 Candidatus Elarobacter sp. | reverse complement strand
TGCCTTCCGAATTTGAGCCCTTCGGCTTGGTCGTGAATGAAGCCATGTGCTGCGGTTGTGCGGTTGCGGCAAGCGATCGATGTGGCGCGGCGAGAGATCTGGTTGCACCCGTTGACTCCCGGCTTGTATTTCCCTGCGGTGATATCACGGCTCTTGTCAAAATATTGAGAGACGCCTCAGCCGATCGCCTGCGTCTGGAATCCACCGGGCGAATTGGGTTGGCCCATATCCAGACCTGGTCTCCTGAACGAAACATTGATGCAACAACCGGTGCCATTCACAAGGCGATTTCCAGAATTGGACGAGCAGCAATTGAACGCCCTTCTGACTCTGTGGCTCCCGCCGGACGGCAGGGAATCCATCAATGAACATGTCCGGATGGGAACCGCGCAATCTTAGCGCGTCGGCTTCCGCGCATCTGGACGTGATTCGTGCTGCTGCGGCTTGGGCAGTAATGTGGGGTCATCTGAGGACCTTGTTTTTCGTGGACTTTCAGCATCTTCACAGTCCCGGCTGGCTTCTGGGGGGCCCTGTATTTCTTCACTGGGTTCGGACACCAAGCGGTGATGGTATTTTTTGTCTTAAGCGGGTTTCTGATTTCAGCGACGGTCATTAAGAGCCATATTTCTGGAACGTGGTCGTGGCGTGAGTATGCCATCAATCGGTCCACGCGCCTCTACGTTGTCTTAATTCCGGGCCTTCTGCTCGGGTCGCTCTGGGATTCGGCCGGAAGCGCTCTGTTCGCCTCCACTGGCCTTTATACCATCCCCTCAGCGACCTGGGACCAACGATCGCTTCGAACAACCTCAGTGTCGGCAATTTCTTTGGCAATTTGTTTTTTCTGCAGACGATTATTTGTCCCACATTCGGTTCAAACACGCCTTTGTGGAGCTTGGCAAATGAATTCTGGTACTACGCACTTTTCCCTGCGGCGCTTTCTGCTTTGCTCGCATTTTTCAAGAAAGACATGCGCGTGGCAATGCCACTTGGGGTTGTCGTGGCTTGCCTCGCTGCCTTCCTTGGTTTCGACAAGCTCATGGGGTTTCTTGTTTGGATGTCTGGATGCGCCTTGGTCTTTGCCTGTTCTAAATTCCAGTTTCGAACGAAGAGCGTGGTGTTTTTCTACTTGCTGCTATCGGTGCTAGTTCTCTTTGTTTGTCTCTCAGCCACGAGAACGTCGATAGCCTCCGCGCTGGGCAGTGACCTGGCCGTTGGAATTGCCTTCACGTTGTTTTTGTTCGGCGTTCTCCAGCTCAAACTCGCGGCGAGTTCCGATCATTACTTGAGCGTTGCCCATCGATTCGCTGGATTTTCCTACAGTCTTTACGTCCTCCACTTCCCGCTGCTCCTCTTTCTTCGTGCGTGGACCGTTCCGTCGCATAGGTGGCAGCCCGACGGAGTGCACCTGTTTTATGGGAGCCTGATTGGTGTGGCGGTTCTTGTCTTTGCTTGGACCATCTCCCTTTTCACCGAGAATAAGACGCGTGTTGCGCGGCACTGGATTCGGAAAAGACTTTCGATTTCAGACTAATATTTCTCCGAGGCTCTTTTCCCTTTCGGAGCTAGCCGGACTTTCTGTGCGCAACGACATTACGCTTGGAAAAAATATTTCGATGAACTTCCGCGGATGTTTTGGCAGACTCCCCTCCTGTATACTGAAGTTTCCGCAGTTCAAGACGTAGCGAATGTGGATGGCCAGTAATGCAATGCACATACACCGGCCGGGAGAGCGAGGCACTGGTGCCGCCGCGTAACTATCCCATCCGTTTGAATCTCGGATGCGGCTTGCAGGCCCCGCCAGGATGGATAAACGTCGACGGTTCCTGGAATGCGAGGCTCGCGAAGTATCCCCTCTTGCGGCGCACGCTCTCAGCACTGCGTCTCTTGCCGTCGGATAAACTGGAAATACCCTGGAACCGGTCCATCGTCATCCACGATGTTCGAAAACTTTTGCCGTTTTCTGAAGGTTCTGTCGCCGCGGTTTATGCCTCCCATGTGCTTGAGCATCTCTACCGTGAAGAAGGTCAGCGGTTGATTGCGGAATCTTTTCGTGTCCTAATGCCCGGCGGGATTCTGCGAATTGTGGTACCGGACCTGCGAGCGATTGTGGAAGAATACCTCGGAAACACTGCTTCCAAAGAGCACGGATCCGCTCTTGAGTCTCTCCGGCCCGCCGATAAAATGAACCAGCGGCTGCTGATGCGTTGGCCGGCGCCAGCTTCGTCTAACGTCTTATACCGCATCTACAACTCCTGGCAGGATTTTCATTCCCATAAATGGATGTATGATGCGGATTCGCTTATGGCCCTCTTTAATGAGATAGGATTCGTGCAGGTGGAACAGAGGGACTGCCACGTCAGCCGCATCCCAGGCATCCATGAGGTAGAAGACCCGAGCCGAATTCTTGACGGGGCAGGCGTTTGCGTCGAAGGTGTGAAGCCCAAATCCCTATGATCGACGATCTCATTCCGGTTTCCCGGGCGGTATCATGAATTTTGCGCAGAGATCGATGCCTGGGGATCAGCTCCGGAGACCGCTTCCCCTTCTCGGTTTCATAGCGTTGTTCATCGTCACCATTTATAAAGCCGCGAATTACGTCATCGCCGGCGATATGAAAGGCCTTGCCTACGTCGCCCTCCTATTCATCGGTTCCGCGTTCGTCGTGGCCATGCTCAATAGCTGGCGCAATGGTGTCTATTTCTTCCTGGCCTGGCTCTTGTTTGAAGATTTTGCGAGAAAATTTCTCGGGAACAATATGGCGATCTATTTCGCCAAGGACGCTCTTCTCGCCGTCGTTTATCTTTCCTTTTTCATTGCGTCGCGCCGGAAAGAAGCCGCTGTCTTCCGGCCTCCTTTCCTGGTGCCGCTTCTTCTTTTTGTTTGGTTTGGAGTGCTGCAGGTGTTTAATCCTGCGTCCCCCAGTTTGGTATTCGGTGTTCTGGGCTTAAAACTCTTTTTCTCCTATGTTCCGCTGCTCTTTGTGGGATACGCGCTGCTCAATTCCGAAGAACAGTTGCGCCGTTTTTTCTTCGTGAACATTATCCTCGTCTTGATCATTGCCTCCCTAGGGATTGCGCAATCCATCCTGGGGCATACGTTTTTGAATCCCGAGCGGCCTGCCGAGGAAATTCGTGAACTGAGCACGAATTATCGCGTTTCGCCGATCTCCGGTCTGCTGTCCTATCGCCCGACCTCCGTCTTCGTCAGCACCGGGCGCTTCGGGAACTTCATGCTGGTTTCCCTGCTGATGGTCGTTGGTTTTATAGGTTATCTTCTTCTGCGTCACAAGAAGGGAAGGCATCTGGCTTTCCTCGCGCTGGCGCTCGTTTCTAGTGCGGTCGTCCTGGGAGCTCAGCGAGGCGTTCTGCTGTGGGGTGCCGGAAGCGTGTTGGTTTTCGCCGTGGCCTTCGTTTGGGGGGCTCCCTGGCGCCACCGTGAGGTGATGCGCGTTTTCCGTACCTTGCAGCGCGCCGCCCTCGGTATTTCCGTTGGTCTTGGATTGCTCTTCTTTGTTTTTCCGGATGCGCTCCTCTCACGCGTGGCGTTTTATACCGAGACCCTTTCGCCTGGCAGCAGCAACAGCCAGCTTCAAACCCGAACCTGGGATTATCCGGTTAGCAATTTCTTGGGTGCATTCGAATATGAGCGTTGGCCCTACGGATATGGTATAGGCACCCAATCTCTCGGTACGCAATATGTCGCGCGTATCTTCCATGTAAAATCTCCAACGATAGGCGTGGAAAGTGGCTTCGGCACAATTGTTCTTGAGATGGGCGCGGGAGGTCTCATACTCTGGTTTGTCATGAGTTTCGCGATCCTGTTTGCCGCGTGGCGAGTCGTAAAAAAGCTGAGAGGTTCATTTTGGTTTCCACTCGCATTTGTTATTTTTTGGTACGCGGGACTTCTCCTTTTCCCAATGACTTTTACCGGGATACAGCCCTACCAGGATTTCGTCTTGAACGCTTATCTTTGGCTTCTCCTTGGCATTCTCTTCCGATTGCCCAGTCTGGCTGCTTCTGCGCAGTACACTCCCGCCCCCCAACTACCACGGTTCATTCCCTGGATGCGCTGACTTGCGCCTAGCGGTGGTTTCACCCTTCGTTGACCGTCGTCATGGGACGGAGCGCGCGCTGGCCGAATTGCTGGAACGCCTCGCGAGCAACGAGCATTGCGAGATTCATCTCTACGCCCAGCGCGTTGATGGCCTTGCCGTAGTTCAAACGCGTGTCCCACGCGCGCAGGAATCCGGCGCGATCATCTGGCATAAAGTTCCCTCCATTCCCGGCCTTCATCTCCTGCAATTCCTCTCCTGGTTAATCCTGAATTTCATCTGTCGCGCATGGGGCCGCTGGGTCCACGGACTCCGTTTCGACCTTGTCGTTTCTCCCGGAATTAACTGTTTGGATGCCAATGTCATTATTGTCCACGTGCTCTTTCGTCGCCTCCAGGAACTTGCCAACGAAGAAGTCCACGATTCGGCAAAGCCCGGTTTTCTTCGAAGGCTTCATCGTCGCTCTTATTACGCTCTTCTTGCGCGATTCGAACGCCGCATCTATGCGGACCCCGCAGTTTCTCTCGCGGCCGTTTCGCAACGCACAGCCACTCTCCTAAACGATTATTTTCATCGTCGAGATGTCCGCGTCATACCCAACGGTGTAGATACGGCACGGTTTTCACCTTCCGCACGCCTCGCACTACGTCACGAAGCCCGCCTGAGGCGGAAAATTCAGAAAGCTGATCTCGTGCTGCTCCTGATTGGAAACGATTGGCGCGTCAAAGGACTTGAAACCGTTCTTCGCGCCGTCGGCGCCCTTCGAGAACTCCCCATTCTCGTGATTGCGGCCGGGGATGATTCCCCTGATTTTTTCCTTGAGACGGCAAACGCTCTGGGCATTTCGGAGCGCTGCCGTTTTGAGCCATCTCGCGAAGATGTTCTGGATTTCTATTCGGCCGCTGATCTCTACGTCAGCCCAAGCTGGGAAGATTCTTTCGCTTTGCCTGTTGCGGAGGCCATGGCTTGCGGCCTGCCAGTCATTACCTCCAAGAATGCCGGCGTTGCCGAACTGATTCACGACGGAATGGACGGCTTCATTCTCAGCCGGTCAGAGGATTTCCAGGCCCTCGCGCAGTTGCTCGACCGCCTTCATACTGATGAAGTTTTGCGGGACAATGTCAGTTCAGCGGCAGCGAAGGCTGCCCTCCAATGGACCTGGGACGCGAATGCCGCTGGCGTCTGGGACCTGTTGAAAGACGCTGCCAGCAAAAAAGCCGTGCCTTCCGCGCGAAAGCCATAGTACACAACCTGAGATCAGCGCCTGGAGCGCTGGGCTTCAACTGCTTTTCGTGTTGCTTCCAGCGTGAAAGTGAGCGACTCCTTGGGGATTCCAGTGACAAAAGGTTTGATCACCCAGCCGACCCCCGTGGGAATATCTCTCGTCAGCGAAGCAACCTCGCTTTGCACATAGACTCCGCCGTCACGCTCTTCCATGCGCCACCACGTTTCCATCCGCCACAGGAACCCGCCATCATCGCCAGGCGGTTTCTCCCGTTCATCGCTCTTCCCGGCGTTTTCGACTTCTGCAATGCGCACCGCCGAGCTGCGGCTGTGTGCTTTCCGCGGCCCATCGTGGAAGTACTGCACTTCATGCTCGGTGTTCAGCACCACGGTGATCACTTTGTGCCGCCGAAACCGCAGAAAGACCCGGAAGTGATCGCCGTTCCGCGATTCGATTTTCGATCCCTCGACGTCCGGCGCGTAATAAACGGAATGTTTATCGTAATCTTCGAGCACGCCCAGCAGATCCTCAAGTTTCGCTCCCGGAATGAAAACCACGCCGCTCCAGTGATGAATCATGCCGCCCGGACAAGCGATGGGCTTACCGTTATCGAGGATTTCCAGCTTCTGCATCTTTACTTCGCCGCGTTTGAGCGCCGCGTAGGCCGCTGTCCGTCGATCCGGTGGGAGCCCATCCACCCACAGCAAGTCAGTGCCGCGCTTCAATTCACCTTCATTTCGTGCTTCCGTCAGTTTCACGTAGCGCTCAAACGTTGCCTCAGTTTCCGTTTTCAATTTTGGGACAGGGGGTTCCCCGGCTTGCACGACCTTCGTAGACATCGGGATCAGGCCCAGCATCACCACAAAGATCAGTTTCGCAACAATGCTGCCTATGGATTTCACTTGTCGCGCGAATCCTTCAGATCGCAGCAGCACAAGTCCTCTCAAGCAATTCATTCCACGAAGACTCACGGAAATATGCGTATCCAGGGCGCCTCTAGAATGCAAGTTGCATACCGGCGAACGCAAAAGAAAAGAAGGGCCTGGTTGCAGGCCCTCCAAATCACATGCCGTGGCTTGAGGGAAGCAGGAAACCGAAACTTGGCGGGTTGGGTAGCTCGCACACGACCCCTTGCGAAGTCGCTGTCCCCGCGCGGCCCCCAACCCGTTCCTAGGAGACTACGCACCTGGATCGGGAGCCTCAATGGGTCACTGGAGCCACTCGATGGGGTACCTGAGTTGTAGTACATCAAGGCTACTTAGAGCCAAAAACCAAACTCGACGCCGGAGATAAACATCCAACTATCAGTAAGATAGAAGGATATGAGGCAAGCGGGTTTTAGCCAAAACCGCTAATAGTACTAATCCAGCCTCGGACCTTTCCAGCAGCGCTTTGAGGCCTATCCTGGGAATTGATCTTTCACCGCCAAATCATATACCAGCGAGCGTAGGTTGCAATTCCGAGGAAAAGAACCATCCACCAAACCACAAGAACACTTCGCATCCAGAATTTGTAGCGTCTAATCCGGACCTTCTTCGGAAGGATCTCCGTTCCCGCTGCCAGCAAGATATACATTCCTCCGAACTCGGCAATGCCGCCCAACGCCGCATGCGTTGTCGCGAGCGTGTAGTAGAGCTTTCCGATCCGGCTTGGGAGTTTGGGGAGTACCTGGCGATGAAACGCAGGAATCATCGTCAGAGCGATCAAGACAAGATTGAGAAGCACGATCAATGACTGGCACCATGCGTGCAACCGATAGCGTCGCAGGCGCGCGAGTTGAGCTCCAATGACCAGTCCCACGCTCATGGCAATTTCAAGGACCAGAGTCACTTCGGCATAAGTGGGAGCCGCCGTTCCTAGGAAACTCTTGCTCAAGGGAGCTACTCCGGGCTAGTCGTTCCGTCGATGCTTAAGACAGCTCGAGTGGGAATCCGCACAACAGTTTGATTGCTATTCTCCTCCCCTTCTACAGTATTTCCGGACGACTTAGCCCGGTCCATTCACGCCGCTCAGGAACCCTCCGAGGTGGCCCGTCAACATCACAAGCGCAACCGTGACCGCCTCAATGGGGAAGCGGTAACTAGGCGGAACTCCTCCATGGCTCCCCCGCGCTCTCAGGTGCACGAGAAGCACGATCCAGATCAGCAGGCTGGAAGCACACCCAAGGATCAAATGCATCAAGAGAATGCCCTTAAGCCGTTGCCCTTCGAGTTGCCACTGCCATGCGAGAAAGCCGCTAATCACGACCGGAATCGTGGTGACTGCCGCAGCCAGCAAATTGCAATAGGCTGCCGCGGCCAGAATTTGGCGCTTCGTCCAATGCGCGGCAAAATCAAACGCCACGCCCACGATGAACAAGGCGATCGGAAAATGAATCAAGACCACGTGTTGCGCGTGTTTCGAGAGCAGCGCCGCTTTGATGTCGAAGGGGTGCAAGGTTCTCCCGGTTCACTGCACGATGACTTTGCCGGTCATCTTCGGGTGAATGGAGCAAAAGTACGGATACGTTCCCGGTTTGCTGAAGGTGAAGGAAAACTTCTCGTCCGTGTCGAGCACCTTGGATTTGAAGACCCCGTCTGTGCTGACCACGGTATGCGGAATGTCGTCGCGATTGGTCCACGTTACGGTCGTACCCACGGGAACGGTCAGCGTACCCGGACCAAAGCTGAAGTTATCGATCTTCACTTCTGTCGTTTCCGCTTTCTGTTGAACGCTTGCTAGGACGCTCCTCTGGCCGATGCCGATCGCTCCCAGCCCGACCCCCAGCGCCGTTGTTAGAACTGCGATAGACACACTTCTCCTCATGTTTCTCTTCCTTTCCATTGATTTGCTGTCAGATTGGTTTCTTAGTTTTGGGTCGTTCCGCTCAAGCAAGCGTCGAATCGATGACCGCCAGCGCGTGCTGCCCCTGAACGTAGTTCACATCCGTAATTCCAAGTACGCTTTTGAGTTGCTCCGCCGGTACTTTCATAGGTCCTGGCGAATCCGCCTTGCCCGGTTGCGGTTGCGGAAACGCGGTCGACGCCGCCGTATGAAACGTTACGTTGCCTTCGACTTTTTGCATCGTCTGATGAATGTGCCCGTTGAGCACCGTCACCGAGCCGAACTTCTTCAGGTACGCCAGCGCCTGCGCGCTGTCTTCCGTACCCCAGCCCCACTCCGGATACACCGACCACAGCGGAA
>DASQYT010000242.1:0-21354 GCA_035639075.1 Candidatus Elarobacter sp. | reverse complement strand
TCCACGTACTGGTCGCCCCTTGCGCCATTCCTCGCGCTCGGCACACCTTTTTCTTTCAGGCGCAGCGTCTTTCCGCTGTTCGTACCTGGCGGAATCCTCACCAGCGCGCGCCCGTCGATCGTGGGCACTTCTATCTTGGCGCCCAGCGTGGCCTCGCTTACCGTCACCGGAATCTTGGTGTACAAATCGTCGCCGCGCCGTTCAAAAAATTCATGCGGCTTTACGACTACGCGCAAATACAAATCACCCGGCGGCGCGCCCATCGTCCCCGAATTGCCTTTGCCCGGAACCCGTACGCGCCCGCCATTGGCAACTCCTGCGGGGATGCGCACGTCAATCGTTTCTGACCGCCGCACACGCCCTTCGCCGCCGCAGGTCTTGCACACGGTGCGCAGCTTGCCCGTCCCGCCGCAGCCGGTGCACGGCACGTTGAATTTCATCTTGCCAGCGGTCTGCCGGATTGTGCCGGTGCCTCCGCATACGGTGCAGGTTTGCGGCGTGCCCACGGCACCCGTGCCATGGCACGTCTCGCAAGTGTCCAGCCGCGTGATGGAAAGCTTCTTTACCGCTCCGCGCACGGCGTCCCAGAAATCAATCTCGATCTGGTATTCCAGGTCGCCGCCGGGTTCGTGCTCCGGTTCCATCGCGGCGCCACCGCGACCGCCGCTGAAAAACTGACTGAAGAGATCACGGAAGCTGGCTCCGCCGCCCGCCGCGCCGGACCCGCCGCCAAAATCAAATCCGTCAAAATCAAAGTTGACGTCCTGCTCCCCTCCGTGGCCGCCGGCACCGCCTGGTCCGCCCGGCGGAAGATTTTCGCTGTAGAAACCGTACTGGTCGTACATCTGCCGCTTCTTGGAATCGGAGAGGACATCGTAGGCTTCCTGCAACTGCTTAAACTTTTCTTCTGCGGACTTGTCGCCCGGGTTCAAGTCCGGGTGATATTTCCGTGCCAGCTTGCGAAATGCCGAGCGAATATCCTTAGCACTCGCTTTTCGTGGCACTCCCAATAGTTCGTAGTAATCCTGTTTGGCTGTGGTAGGCATCTTGTACCGGGAACACAATTGCAGGGGCGCCCGCCACCATGGGCTGCGCCCCTGCCATCACTACTTCAACTTAGTTAGGACGCTTTGATTCGTCCACGTCAACGTACTCGGCGTCAATCACGTCGCCGGGCTTCTTCTCCTGAGCGCCGCTCGAGCCTGACGAATTTCCGCCTGCCGCGCCCGCCGCTGCACTGGCCTGTCCTGCCGCTTGCGCCGTCTTGTACAGATCTTCAGCGATCTTGTGCAGCGCACGCTCGACGTTCTCCTTGGCCGCCCGCAGCCGCGGAACGCCGCCTTCATTGACGGCTTTCTTCGCGTCTTCGGTAGCCTCTTCGGCCTTCTTCACGTCTGCTTCCGCGATCTTCTCGCGGTTCTCGCGGATCATCTTCTCGGCTTGATACACAACACCATCCAGGCTGTTGCGCGCTTCGACCTCTTCCATACGGCGGCGATCATCTTCCGAGTGCGATTCGGCCTCTGCCCGCATCTTCTCGGCCTCTTCCTTGGTCAGGCCGCTCGAAGCCGTGATGGTGATTTTCTGCTCCTTGTTGGTGGCTTTGTCCTTCGCGCTCACGTTCAGGATGCCGTTCGCATCGATGTCAAAAGTGACTTCGATCTGCGGAGTCCCGCGCGGAGCCGGCGGAATCCCGTCCAGTTTGAATTTGCCAAGCGAACGGTTGTCGGTGGCAAATTTGCGCTCGCCCTGCAGAACGTGGATTTCCACGCCCGGCTGGTTGTCCGCTGCCGTCGAATACGTCTCGACCTTGCGCGTCGGGATGGTGGTGTTGCGCGGAATCTGGACGGTCATCACGCCGCCGAGCGTCTCGACGCCCAGCGAGAGCGGCGTCACATCCAGCAGCAGGATGTCCTTTACGTCGCCCGCGAGAACCGCGCCCTGAATCGCCGCGCCCACGGCCACGACTTCGTCGGGGTTTACGCCCTTGTGAGGCTCTTTCCCGCCGAAGAAGTTGCGCACCAGCGATTGCACCTTGGGGATGCGTGTCGAGCCGCCCACCAGAACTACTTCCTGGATATCATTCGGCGACATCTTCGCGTCTTCCAGCGCTTGCTTCACCGGCTTCATCGAGCGCTCCAGCAAATCGTTCACCATTTGCTCGAGCCGCGTGCGGGTGAGCTTCTCCTCCATGTGAATCGGCCCGCTGGCGCCCGCGGTGATGAACGGCAGGTTGATCTCCGTCTCCATCATTTGCGAGAGCTCGATCTTGGCTTTTTCGGCTGCGTCCTTCAGCCGCTGCAGCGCCATCTTGTCCTTGCTCAGGTCGATGTTGTTCTTTTTCTTGAACTCGTCGATCAGCCAGTCCACGATTCGCTGGTCGACGTCATCGCCGCCCAAGTGTGTATCGCCGTTGGTGGACTTCACTTCCACGACGCCCGCGCCGACTTCCAGCACGGAAATGTCGAACGTGCCGCCGCCCAGGTCGTACACCGCGATCGTCTCGTCGCTCTTTTTGTCCAACCCGTAGGCCAGCGCCGCCGCGGTCGGCTCGTTGATGATGCGAACCACTTCGAGGCCAGCAATTTCGCCTGCTTGTTTCGTGGCTTGCCGCTGCGCGTCGTTGAAGTACGCCGGGACAGTGATTACGGCCTTCGAGACCTTCTCACCGAGAAAATCTTCCGCGGCAGCTCTTAGCTTGCCGAGAATCATCGCGGAGATTTCCGGCGGGCTGTAGGCCTTCCCTGAAATCTCAACGCGCGCATCTTGATGGGGTCCCGCGACTACTTTGTATGGCACACGCCGCGTCTCTTCGCCAACTTCATCAAACCGGCGGCCCATAAACCGCTTGATGGAATACACGGTATTCTCGGGATTCGTCACCGCCTGCCGCTTTGCGACTTGGCCGACCAGGCGCTCGCCCGTCTTGGTAATCGCTACGACAGATGGCGTCGTCCGTGCCCCTTCCTGGTTGGGGATTACCACCGGTTCGCCACCCTGCATCACCGCCACGACCGAGTTCGTGGTTCCCAGGTCAATTCCGATAATCTTACTCATTGCTGCCGTTCCTCCTAAAATCCTTTGATAATTCCATTCGCCCGCATATCGCTGAAATCAATGCGAATCCAGCGCAGTCCTCGCGGTCCGAGCCTCGCTCGAAGGGGAGTATACATGTTGAGTGTGTCTTTGTCAAGTTTTCTTACAACATCTATATCTCTTTCATTTTCTGTGCGTTAGCAAGATCGCAGCGCATCTTCTCCATGCATGGCGAAGGTTTCTTGCTTAACCAGCAAACCACATCGAACGACGCTTCCGCGTATGGCCGCAACAAACCTCCAGGCGGTGGTGGGAGGTATGTTGTTCGGAGCGCACTTGGCCATCCAAGACTCGACTACCTCACATTCCCCCTGTTTCGAGGTAGAATTAAATTTCGTCTCACACAAGGGCGAATCACTTCGATTAAATTGGAGGATCGTGTGAACCGTCGGCGGATTTTGGCAGGGATTGTTAGCGTAGTCTTCCTTGGCTTGGTTGCTCTGTTTTTGCCGTCTCTGCACAAGACCGCTGAACCCGCCGCGCCAACGATGCAACCGGTGGCGCAACCGCCGACGGAAACCGCTGCCACGCGGGCGAAGTCTGAACCGCCGTCGATCCCCGCGCCTGTGGTCGAGGCGAAAGTGGCCGCTCTTCCCCCAGCGCCACAGTCCGCCGCTCTCCCTGACGTCGACCCGCACAAAGCGTTCGGCTCAAGGAACGCTCCCGTGACGATGGAGATCTTCAGCGATTATCAGTGCCCGGCCTGCAAAACGCTTTTCACCACTACAAATCGCCGGTTGATGGACGACTACGTCAGCAGCGGCAGGGTCTACCTGATCCACCGCGATTTCCCGCTTCCCATGCACGCGCACTCAAGGGTCGCCGCCCGCTATGCTCGCGCCGCCGCGCAGATTGGCAAGGTGGAGGCTGCGGAACAGGCGCTCTTTCAGAACCAAGAAAAGTGGGAGCAAAACGGTGATGTGGATGGCACAGTTGCTGCCGTGCTTTCCCCTGCGGAAATGGCCAAAGTGCGTGCGCTGGTCAAGGGTGGCACACTTGACCCCATGATTGACAAGGATTACGCCCTTGGCCAGACTTACCGCGTCAACCAGACGCCCACCACTGTCTTTCATTGCAAAGGCCAGACCTATCCCTACTCCGGCGCCATGACTTACGACATTCTCAAGCAATTTCTCGATCAGCTGCTTTCGCAGAAATAATTTTGGATCGCGAGCGAAACAAATCTAAGAATTCTTTCAAGAATCCATGATGCAATCCAGCCCATTCAACCTACGAAGAGCAATCCTCTGGATCGGCCGCCTGGTCCTTGGAGGAATCTTTGCGTACGCGGGCATCTCCAAGATTTTTTTTCCTAACACGCACTTGTGGCCGGTGTTCGTCCTAAAATTCTCCATCTCCACTAATCTTTCCACATTTGCGCAGCAGGTGGAATCGTACAAAATGCTCTCGTCCCCCGTCGTGGACTTTGTAGCGCACACTCTGCCTTTTGCCGAACTCATCCTTGGGCTGCTTCTGCTCATCGGCTGGCAACTGCGCATCTGGGCTTCGCTGATCACGCTGATCATGCTGGGGTTTCTCGGCGTCGTTACACGCGCCTATCTTCTACACATGAACATCAACTGCGGCTGCTTCGCCACTCCCGAACCGCTCACCGGCATGACCGTGGTACGCGATGGCGCTCTTGCTGCTCTCGCCGTTGTGATGACAGTTCTGGCGTTCATCGAGGCACGCAAGCCGCACCCCTGGTCCGCCTCGGGGAAGGTTTGAGTTGCGCTGGCTGCGATGAAAACTGTTGCTGAATACCTCGAACTGGCCACGGTTGCCCACGGCCACCTCTGTGCCGGACAGGTCCTCGGCGTGCGGCTGGCGATGCTTGGGTTGCGCGAACTCGGCATAGATAACCCTGTTGCTGAGCGCAAGCGAATCGTCACGTATGTCGAAATCGACCGCTGCGTGACCGATGCCGTGGCGCTCGTTGCCAACTGCCGCCTCGGCAAGCGCGCCTTGAAATTCCGCGACTGGGGCAAAGTCGCCGCCACGTTCGTCGATCTCCAGACCGGCCGAGCGGTGCGCATCGCGGCCAAAGAATCTTCCAAGCAGGCCGCGCGCGAAATGTTTCCCGAACTTGGCAAAGACGCCGGCCAGCAAAAAGCCTACGCGCAGCTGTCCGATGAGATTCTTTTCGACAAGCAGTGGGTAAAAGTTGAAGTGCTGCCGGAAGATTTGCCTGGTTTCAAGGGTTCTCGCGTTGTCTGCGCGCAATGCGGCGAAGGCATCAATTTCAAGCGCGAAGTTGTGAAAAATGGCCGCACCCTCTGCCGCTCCTGCGCCGGAGAAAAATATTACGAAGCTCTGGCCTGACACTTCCCAGCCGAATGTCCGATTTCTGCGATAGAGTATTTATTTAATGCTGAGCCTTCCACCGATTACATTGCGTCTGCGCGGTTGGAAACTGATTGACCGCGTGGCCCTTGCTTTTCTCGTCCTTTGCGCCATGACATTGGGAGCCGGATGCGGCTTGCTGTTTGTCTACGCCAGCGATCTGCCGGAGATTCGCGCGCTGGAAACTTACAGACCGGACGTGGTCACGGAAGTCTACGCGGATGACGGCCAGCTTGCCGGCAGTTTCGCGCTGCAGCGCCGCATCCTGATGACGTACGAGCAGTGTCCCCGGGTGCTGTACACCGCCGTCACCGCCATCGAGGACCAGCATTTCGAAGAGCACTGGGGCATCGATTTTCCGCGCATGTTCAGCGCCGCGGTACGAAATCTCGTCAGGCGCAAGATCACCGGCGGGGCCAGCACCATCAGCATGCAGCTCGCCGGCAATCTCTTTCTTGACCGCAGCGACCGCAGCTTCCGCCGCAAGATGCAAGAAATTCTCCTTGCGCTGCAGATCGAGCGCCGCTACACGAAACCGCAAATCTTCACGATGTATGCCAACCAGGTTTACCTAGCGCATGGGAATTACGGTTTTGCCGCCGCCGCGCAATTTTATTTTGGCAAGCCCGTCACAGACTTGAAACTTCAGGAAGCGGCGCTGCTGGCCGGAATGGTCAACGGCCCGAAATTTTCTCCGCTCTCGAATCCGGAAGCCGCTCTAAGCCGCCGCAATTTGGTGATCCATCGCATGGAAGAAGAAGGGAAGATCACGCCGACGGAAGAGAGCAACGCCAGAAAATCTCCGCTCGGACTGCACATTCAGTATCCGCGCAACGACCTTGCGCCATATTTCTTCGAAGAGATTCGCAAGTATCTCGAAGCGACGTATGGAACATCGGCTGTGCACGAGCGCGGACTGCGCGTGTACACCACACTGAATATCAACATGCAACGCGTCGCGAACCAGGCTTTGCGCGATGGTCTGCACAGTTACGAACGGCGCCACGGCTGGAAGGGCAACCTTCCCAACGTGCTGCGCGACAATCTCGGCAAACTGGATTCTTACGAAGACGACGATTGGCGGCATGCCATCGAGAAGGGAAGCTACGTCACCGGGCTCGTCCTTTCGGTGGCGGACAAAGATGTGGTCATCAAGATCGGTCCGTACCGCGGAATCCTTTCCGCCAACGATTTCGCCTGGACTGGGCGCAAGAAACCCGGCGACCTGCTGAAAGTCGGCGACCTGGCGCAATTCTCGATTCAAGAATTGCGCGACAACACCGTGCGCGTCCAGCTCGAACAACAGCCCGGCCCGCAGGGCGCGCTTCTCGCCATCGATAATTCCACCGGAGAAATCAAAACCATGGTTGGCGGCTACAGTTTTGAGGATTCCAAATTCAATCGTGCCACGCAGGCTGTCCGACAGGTCGGAAGTTCTTTCAAGGTTTACGTCTACGCCGATGCGCTCGAACGAGGCGCGACGCCTTTCGATACGATTGTCGATTTGCCGTTCACGACGATTAGCGGAGGCCAGCCGTATTCTCCGCGCAATTACGATGAACGATTCGAAGGGACCATCACTCTGCGCCGCGCGCTGGCGGGTTCACGAAACGTTCCTGCCGTGAAACTTGCGGAAAAAGTCGGCATCAATACCGTGGTGGACATGGCCAAGCGTTTCGGCATCACCACGCCGCTGCCGCCGTATCTTCCGCTCGCGCTTGGGGCCGCGGACATGAAGCTGCTCGAACACGTTTCTGCTTTCACCGTGTTCCCCAACGACGGCATCCGTATCGACCCGCACATGATTCGCCGCGTAACGAGTTATGACGGCGCGCTGCTCGAAGAAGCGCATCCCGAAGTGCACGACGTGCTTTCCCCCGAAGTGGCGCGCACCATGACCGCCATGCTCGAGGAAGTCATACAATTCGGAACAGGTATCCAGGCCAAGGCATTGGGCCGCCCCGCCGCCGGCAAGACGGGAACCACGCAGGACTATACCGATGCCTGGTTTGTGGGGTACACGCCGCAGCTTACCGCCGGCGTGTGGGTGGGCTTCGACGACAAGCAGATTTCGCTCGGGAAGAAAGAAACCGGTGCGCGTGCGGCCCTGCCGATTTGGTTGGAATTCATGCAGGGGGCCACAGCTGGAATGCCCGCCATGGATTTTGCAAATGTCGTTCCGCTCGAAGAGCAAGTTGGTGAGCATCACGTCAATGTGGATACTCCCGATACCGCCCCTACCGAAGACGAACCCGCCGCCCCGAAAGAGAAACCGCCGGCCCGCACCAATACCATTGGTGCGGTATTGCCCCCTGTGTAACGGCATCGCGAAGAAAATACGGCTGGTTAAGGCCTGGAAGTATGGGCGACCGGTGAAAGTTGCGAGTGGGAGTCGTCTGCGAAATCAAAGTGCCAATGCCTGATCCCGGTGGCGTCTCTAGGAGCGCGTTAGGTTCCAGTTTTCTGTACAATTATGCGCAATTTCATACCAATTTCGAGTCCCCAAGGACCTAGATTCTAAATCAAAACTAACCTAGACCTAAAATAAGTGCCTTGTTTTCTTGCGCCTCTGTCAGGTGTAAGTTTCAGCTAAAATTGGAGCCAGAAATGCTATCCCCTCAATCATGTGACTGTGGTGGTCACGTCCAGGTACCTAACATTCTAAAGCTACGTCTCAATTTGGAGGCTTCCCATGAGGTTAGACGCTCACGGTCTGTTTACCCCTTTGAGAACGATTTGCTGGAATCTTCGTGCGGGACTTGTACTAGTCATAGTGGTATTGCTTAGTTCCCCTTCTGTTTTTGGCCAAGGCATTGTTACCGGAATGATTTCAGGTACGGTCATGGACGCGCAGGGAGCTGTCGTTGCGGGCGCGACTGTGCAGTCCACGCATGTGGCCACAGCCGCCAAGTTCTCTGACAAGTCCGACGCACAGGGCTACTATGAACTCAAGGGCCTTCCCATCGGCTTGTATAATCTGACCATCGAGGCATCCGGATTTCGCAAGCTACAACTCAGCAACGTTGTGGTGGAAGCTGGAAAAAGTACTGCGCTGGGGGCCCATACGCTAGACGTCGGTGCCACTTCGGAATTGATTACTGTGGAAGCCTCGGTGCCCCTGGTCGAGAGCACGAGTTCGCAGATCGGCGGCACTTTCGATACGACCGTCGTAGGGGCTTTGCCTAACGCTGGCGCGGGTTTCGACAACCTGGCACTCTTCATTCCCGGCGTGGCCAACAACGGTTCGACGAACTTCAGCAACACCAACGGAGCGGCAATCGCGAACAATGGCCTGCGCGGGCGCTCAAACAACTTCCAGATCGATGGCCAGGCGAACAATGACAACTCTGTGGCTGGTCCTTTGGTCTTTCTTTCCAATCCGGACATATTGGGAGAACTCCAGGTGGTAAGCAACAACTTTAGCGCGGAATATGGGCGCAACTCGGGGACGGTGGTGAACTACATCACCAAGTCAGGCACGAACCTATTTCACGGAAGCGGCTACGAGTTCTACGAGGGCGATTGGGACCGCTCCCTTACGAACGGCCAGAAGAACCCGCTGCTAGGCTTCTGCCCTCCTGGTGTGACCGCCGGGACGGCTACGCCGTTCGCGACCAGCTGCAAGACGCCGGTGGTCCCCCGCTTCGTCGATAACCGCTGGGGCGGTACGCTTGGCGGCCCGGTTCTGAAGAACCGGATATGGTTTTTTGGCAGCTACCAGCAAGAGCAGCAACGGGCCGTGAGCTCGTCCACTTCCTCGAGCCTCACCCCGACGCCTGCCGGCCTCACTGCTTTGGCTGCGGCGTTCCCCAACAACCCTGCTGTGGCCGCGATCCAGAAGTTCGGGCCGTACGGGATTACGGCCGGCAATCCGCAGCCCTCTGGCGTTGTGCAGAACATCACGGTCTCCAACGGCACGACAGCGGCAACGGTGCCGTTCGCATTTGTAAACCGTGTCGTGGGGAACAATTTTGACGACAAGCAGATCACGGGCCGCGGCGACTGGGCTATTAGCAACAAAGACCGCTTCTTCTTCCGTTTCATCTATCAGAACAGCAACGCTGCATTGAACGGCAGCACTGCTGCTATCGCCAGTGGGGCCTTTGTGGCGGTGCCGGCGCAAGACCGGCAGTACGGTTGGGACTATACTCGCGCCTGGACGACCAATTTCATAACGCAAGCTCGGGTGAGCTACGGCCAGGGCTTTTTCAAATTTGCCGGCGGTCAGGGTTTTCCCCAGTGCACCATAGAGAACGTGACTGCGTGTCCGCCGAACATTGCGTTTTCAGACGTCACGAACTCGTACAGCGGCTTCGGTTTGGCGACGAACCTGCCTCAAGATCGCCAAGTCCACAACACGCAGTACCAGAGCAACTCTACCTGGACACGCGGGCGGCACACGTTCAAGTTTGGAGGGGAGCTCGATCATCAAAGCTCGCCTAACCATTTCCTGCCCAGTATCAACGGCGGCTTCTCCTTCTTCAACAGTCCCAGTGCTGCCACGGATTGCGTGAACACGACGGGGGCCGCCGCGCCATGCAACGCCTTTAGCAACTTCCTCAAGGGGGCAGCAGGCTGCCCGGTAGCGAGCGCATCCTTCAACGGCATATGCAGCCAGCTTTCCCTGACGGACGGCACTTTCAATTTCAATTTCAAAGAGAACGACCTGGCTTTTTACGGTCAAGACGACTGGCGGATAAAGAGCAACCTCACGCTCAACCTTGGCCTGCGTTGGGAATGGGACCAGCAGGCGATCAATCTGCTGCACGACATCTCGGTCCAGAACGTGGCCAACGGATTCTGGGCTGCGGGTTTGCCGACCAGTGTCACGGAAATCCCGCACATTCCCGAGGACTTTAACAACTATGGGCCAAACTTCGGCTTTGCCTGGACGCCGCGCATAATGAAAAGGTGGCTTGGAGAGGACAAGACGGTCATCCGCGGCGGTTACCGAGTGGCATATGATCCCGCGTACTACAATATTTTTTTGAATGTGGCCACCTCAGCGCCGGTGGTCAACGCCGGAACGATTAACAACGTCGGCGTGCCTACAAATGCCACTGGCACGGGGGTACAGGCGGCTTACCTGAGCGTCATCCCGCGGGGCGCGAATCCTGGCGCGCGCAGCCAGACGCGCGTAAGTCCTGACTTCCACAACCCCTACGTCGAGCAATGGTCGCTGGGTGTGGAGCGACTGATGTCCTCGCGCGTTTCTTTTGAGACGCGTTATGTGGGCAACCACGGCGTAGGCAACTTCCAGACCATTAATGCCAACCCGCTTATCTCTACGTGCTCGGCTTTCACGGGCGATACGTGCACTGGCACTGCGGGTGGTCTGGCGGTACAGGCACCCCAATATATTCCTTCCGGCGTAACCCCATGCACGCCTAGCGGCGCTGCGGCGGGCTCAGGGTCGACAGCTTCGCGGGGACGTCCAGATTGCAACTTTACGCTGGTTCGCCTTCGCAACAACGGCGCCTGGTCCACGTACCACGGCGTTCAAAATGAACTGAAGATCCGCGCGTTCCACGGCCTGACCGCGGATGTTGCATACACTTTCAGTAAGGCCCTGGACAATACTAGCGAGGTCTTCGCCAGCACGGGTGGCAACTCGACGCCCATCTCGATAAACCCGTTCGATCCGAATGCGAGGGAACGTGGTATATCGGCGGAATCGTATCCGCACGTGGTGACTACGTACGCGGTGTATGACCTACCCTGGGCGAACAAGCAACAGGGCATCTTCGGGCATCTCCTGGGTGGCTGGCAGATCAGCGGAACACATCGTTACCAGTCCGGTGTGGTAATCACTCCCGTGCAGAACACCAACAACGCCGATCCCTACTGCGATTCTTCTTTCAACACCAACTTTATCGGGTCTGGGCTCGACTCATGCCGCCCGATTCTCAGCAATCCTAACGCTCCGTTTAACAGTTCAGGTCGTTATCTGAATGCGACTCAGTTGATCAACGTCAGCACCTGCCAGAGTACTGCGGCGGGGGTCGTGGGATCGTCTTTTTGCCCTTTGATTAATCCCACGGATGTTCATTTTATCGTAAACAACACTTTCGCAGTCAATGCACTGTGTGGTGGCGATCCGTTCGCCTGCTCCGTGGGCCGCAACGTGACTCGCGCCCAGCCTCGCAACCAGGTGGACCTGAGCCTGCAGAAGAACTTCAAGCTTACCGAGCGCATGAACCTGACGCTGCGTGGTGATGCCCTGAACATTCTTAACTACCAGTTTATGGGTCCTGGCGGTGTACCCGGTCTGAATGTTAACAACAGGAATGCAGCGGGTGTTGCGTGTACACCACCCCCTCCCGGCGTACTTCAGACAGCTGCAAATTGTGCCCCCACACTGGTGGCCCCGAACACCTTCGGCGAGACCTGGGGCAACACCGGAGTTTTCCGCAGTATCCTGATCTCCGGCCATATTACATTCTAAAAGTCCGCCGCTGGGACAGCTCGGAGAGTGGCCACGAAGTTCATACTGAAAGAGGCCAGTCAAACGACTGGCCTCTTTTGTTTGGTGCGCATGTTGGCTGACTTATTAAATCTCCAGCAGGGTTGGCGTGCCTACAATTTTTTCCGAAAGGGATCCCAGCCGCTGGGCACGAGTTGCATCGCGCGGCCATTCTCCACCAACAAAAGCAACTTCCGTCCGCGGACGATTCTTCCGATCGCAGTAAGACTCACACCTTGAAATGTCTCGGGCAGGAATTTCGTCTTGCGTGGAGGAACCGTGAATAGCAATTCGTAATCATCGCCACCGTGTAACGCGAGCTGATGAGAATTGTAGTCGCGCCTGGGGGTAGCGGCCAGGATCCGTACTTGAGGTACTTTTGAATGGTTCAAGGATGCACCAACCGCGCTTGCCGCGCAGAGCCCCGACAGGTCGGTCGAGAGGCCGTCGGAGAGGTCCATCATTGCCGTCGGAAATCCCTTTTGGGCCAACCATTGGCCTAGCGCGAGCCTTGGCTCAGGATAAAGATGCTTTCTCCTCAGCGCGGTCTTGGTGCTCGCCATCCCTTTGTTGTGTCTTAGTACGTGCAAGCCCAATTCGGCCTCGCCCAGCCGCCCGCTGACAAAAATGATATCTCCCGGTCGTGCACCGGAACGCAAGATGGCGTGGCCGGTTCGCACTTCGCCGACTACCGTTATGTTTATGAGGATATCGTTGCGGCGAGTTGTGTCTCCGCCGGCAAGAAAGCACCGAAACTTACGGGAAGCACGCCGCAGCCCGCCGAGGAAAAGATCCAGCCATCGTCCGGTGTGCGTTTCCGGCAGAGCCAAACTCAGCAGAAAGCAGAGCGGTATACCTCCCATGGCGGCGACGTCGCTGAGTGCTCTGGCGAGGCACTTCCACCCCACGGAATCCGGCGGGTGCTTGTCTCGCAAGAAGTGCGTTCCTTCGAGGAACCAATCGCAGGTGAGGATTAGCTCGTGGCCCGGCTTTGGCCGGAGGAGCGCCGCATCGTCTCCGATTCCCAGAACGATCGGTTTCCCAAGCCCTTGGCCCGACGACGAGCGGAAGCTGTCCGCAATCTTTCGCAGGATCGAGTCCTCGTCTTGAAGTTTTCGTGGCACTGAGCCCTGAGACAACTCCAATCTGCTGGAGGGCGACAGTATAGCGTCCTATATGGCCCCTCTGTAACCCAGCCAGGCGAGTGCCCCACTGATAGCTATTCGCCACCACCTGTCCTGTCGGACAGGGGACAGGTTGGCACGGCCTGTCCTTCAAAGTACTAAAAACAGGGTTGACGCGAAACTCTACAGTATTTAGTATGTCGATGGTCGCGAACCATGGCTCACGGTTCAGATTTTGGCTCAAACGCAGGTTCCGGCGGGCCCAAGCGTATTTTGTCCGCAAATACACGATGAATGGCCTGAGGGGGCCCTTTGTTCATGAGGGGTAAGAGCTATACGTTCTATATCGCGTCGACTCCGGGGAAGCTCCGGAAAGTCATCGTACCCGCTTATGTGCTGCATGGAGTGGCGGTATTGGCGCTCATCGGAAGCATTACGGTGACAGTAGCGGTTGGCTCCTACTCGCGCATGCTATGGAAAGTCGGCAACTACAACGCTCTCCGCCACGATCAGGAAACCCTCAAGAAGCAATACCAGCAACTGCAGAGCACCGTCAACGACACCAACCAGCGCCTCGATTCTCTACAGTCCCTTGCGACAGAAGTGGCCATGACCTACGGGGTGCTGCGGTACCATCCGGCGGCATTCGACCAGACCGATAGTCCCGTGGATTCCCAAGATGCTTTTGACCGCTCCATCGAGCAGTACACCTTCTTGAAACGCAATGCCGCAGTGATTGCCATCTCCAGCAGCGGGCTTCATTTGCTCTCCCCCATGAGTTTTGCGAACTCCGCGTACACGCCATCGATCTGGCCGGTCATGGGCCACATTACGGACAGCTTCGGCGAGCGTTTGGATCCATTCAGCGGTGAAGGCGCGTTCCACACCGGAGTGGATGTGGCTTCTGATTATGGGGCTCCGGTTCACGCGACTGCGGATGGGATTATCACTATCGCAGAGAACCATGCGGGCTACGGTCGGCTGGTGGTTATCGACCATGGTTTTGGAATCACCACCTGGTACGCCCACCTTTCTTCGTTTTCGGCTGTTACCGGTGCACGGGTCAAGCGCGGCGAAGTCGTTGGCTACACGGGAATCAGCGGTCGCTCAACGGGTCCGCACGTGCATTACGAAGTCCGGATGAACAACGCGCCCATTAATCCCTGGCGCTACATGAAGTCCACTCCTGCTGGCGACTAATTCTTGATTGAATCCTGCGGGTCTCGAAGTGGCGGGCTTTGGCCCGCCAGTTTTTTTAGGGCGTTGTTTCGATTCTCTGGGAGTAACCTCGGGAGGCGCGCAGGATACCCCCAACTGTTTTTCTTAGGTGTGGCCTTTTCTTGGTCTTGTAACTTTTTCTGGGAGCCGTTTGTTGACCGTGGAGTCCGGGATCACGGACGGAGCTTTGCCCGCCGCCTCAAGGAATCCGGGCGTGATTTCGAATACGAGTCGGACGGACTTGGTTTCCCCGCGGTCGATTTTGGAAACATCCGCGCTTTTCAGTAGTGCCAGGTAAGCGTCACGCATCGCCGGATCCAACTGCTGCCTCACCTTGGGGTCATTCAGACCTCCCTGCGCCAGAATGACGACGCCATTCACCACGTCCACGAGTTGCCTCGCGGTTGCTTCGGCAGTGCATTCCCCTTCAGCGACGACCCGCAGCAGATTGCTTTCCGGTTTTCCGGCGAGCGTAATCCACTGTAGCTGATCGAGGAGCGTTGAGAGTTGCGGAGAGCGTAGTCCGCCGGGAGCCTGCGCGGCCAAGGCGGTGCCGAGGGCGGCGTCTTGGCGGAACACGGCGAAAACCGGGGAGCCCGCCAGACGTTCGAATCGCGCGCGCCATTCCGAGACGTCCCCCGGCCGGCTTTTCGCGCCAAGCAGAGAGGTGAGATCCAAATCGATGGTCACTGCGATCCGGTCATTCGTCAAGAACGCAAAAGAAACTTTCCTTGCATTGCCGGTTATGGGGACAGAAAAAGTTTCGTGACCGCCGACTCTTGCCGAAGAGCCGTCTTTCAAGGCGTAAGCGGAAATTTTTTGTCGATCGAGTTTTCCATCCAGGATGGCAAAGAAACTGGAGTCTTGTCCGTGTTTCACAACGGCAATCGCCATGCGATCGAGGTCACGCTCATAGTCGAACCCGCTATCTTTGACAAACTGAGCGTAATCCGCGTCTGCTTGTGGTTTGGGCGCCCACGCGTAGAGTTGTGCTATGAAAGGAGCTCGGCGGAGTTCGGAGAAATTCACGAAGAGGATTGCGCTCGCGTCCGAGGGCATCAGCGCAAGAGCTTCGTCGCGCGCGGTGCCGCTCCGCACGCTCCATTTCCGGTATCCGAAGAATGTCGACGCACTCAGAACGAGGGCGACAGAGATGAGTGCGATTATCCGTTTCTTCATGGCATGGCCGCCAATTGAACAAGCTAAAGGTGTAGTTAGGTACGATTGTCCCATCGGAGAGGGCTTTGTGGCAGCAGAATAGGACAACAAAAGGTGCGACGAAATGGGCCATTTCCCCCTCTTGAATTCAGACCTTGTTCGGTCTCGTTGGGCTTTGTGCTAAACTGCAGAAGATACGGGAGATACAGGGTATCGAGGTAGTCAAGCTCGGTTCCGTTTTCCACAGAGATGGACATGGAAGTGCAAGATAATGGTTGACCGCCCCTTGCAATTCTCATACCTCTTCTGCTATTCTTACACGGTTTGCGCGGCGCTGGCGTAGCTCAGCTGGTAGAGCATCTGATTTGTAATCAGAGGGTCGGGGGTTCAATTCCCTCCGCCAGCTCCACCAGGAGTTTTCAGGGGGAGCGAGGGCGGAGCGAATCCTGACAGGAAAAACGAACGGGCTGGTGTCTCTTGACACGAGTCCTTTTTGTGTTTTTGCATGGGATGTCTGCTAGTTGTTGAAGGACAGGTTCGGGACTCGTAGTTCGCGTCCCAAAGTATTTTCACGGGACGGGTGGGTGAGTGGCTAAAACCAGCAGACTGTAAATCTGCCGCTCCTTGCGGGCTACGAAGGTTCGAATCCTTCCCCGTCCACCAGGCTCTCGTTGTGGGGTTGCAAAAAAACCGCAGGGCAATCGCATGAGCGATGTTCGGACGCGGTCCAATTCGGGGCGCAAGCGCCGCTCAGGAAAAGTGCGCCGCGAGGGACGATTCTTGAGCGGAAAACGGGTTGAGCCTGGGTAGCTCAGTTGGTAGAGCGCGTCCTTGGTAAGGACGAGGTCACCGGTTCAATCCCGGTCCCAGGCTCCAGGAATTCGGCGGCTCGACTGTGGGAAGAGCCGCAAGTGGCAAGTGGACCGAGGCGGAGTAATCGTCAGAAGAATTTGGAGTAAGCACCGGGCGGGGGTAACTCAACGGTAGAGTCTCACTCTTCCAAGGTGATGGTTGCGGGTTCAAATCCCGTCCCCCGCTCCAGATTTTGAAGCGCAGCGCGGTAGTTCGCTACCGATGGCCGCAGTTGACGACTAAGCGGCCGCCAGATGAGAGGTTAAAGGAACATGGCGAAGGAGAAATTCGAGCGCAGCAAACCGCACGTCAACATCGGGACAATTGGTCACATCGACCATGGCAAAACGACGTTGACGGCGGCGATTACCAAGGTGCTAAGCAAGCACAACCCGAAGGTGCAGTTCCGCGCGTTCGATTCGATCGATAACGCTCCGGAAGAGCGTGAGCGCGGAATCACGATTGCGGTGTCGCACGTGGAGTACGAAACCGCGAACCGGCACTACGCGCACATGGATTGTCCGGGTCACGCGGACTACATCAAGAACATGATTACCGGAGCCGCGCAGATGGACGGCGCGATCCTGGTAGTGGCAGCCACTGATGGTCCGATGCCGCAGACGCGCGAGCATATTCTGCTGGCGCGGCAGGTGGGCGTTCCGGCGATCGTGGTGTTCCTGAACAAGTGCGACATGGTGGAAGATAAGGAGCTGCTCGAATTGGTGGAACTGGAAGTTCGCGAGTTGCTGAAGAGCTACCAGTTTCCGGGCGATTCGATTGCCGTCGTGAAGGGTTCGGCGCTGCAGGCGCTGAACGGCGACGCGAAGTGGGAAAAAACGATTGACGAATTGATGGAAGCGGTGGACAAGAACGTGCCGTTGCCAGTGCGTGACATTGACAAGGCGTTCGCGATGCCGATCGAGGACATTTTCTCAATTTCCGGCCGCGGTACGGTGGTTACGGGGCGTGTGGAGCGCGGCAAGGTGAAGGTTGGCGAAGAAATCGAAATCGTGGGCTTCCGTCCAACGCAGAAGAAAGTTGTGACGGGCGTGGAAATGTTTCGCAAATTGCTGGATGAAGGGCTTGCCGGCGACAACGTTGGATTGTTGTTGCGCGGCACGGAAAAGGAAGACGTGGAACGTGGGCAAGTGGTTTGCAAGCCGGGTTCGATTACGCCGCATACGAAGTTCAAGGCGGAAGCTTACGTATTGACGAAGGAAGAAGGCGGACGGCACACGCCGTTTTTCACAGGATACCGGCCGCAGTTTTACTTCCGCACGACGGACGTGACGGGTGACGTGAAACTCGCGCAGGGCGTGGAGATGGTGATGCCGGGCGACAATGTGAGCTGTGAAGTGTCGCTGATCACTCCAGTCGCGCTGGAAAAGGGCTTGCGATTCGCGATTCGCGAAGGTGGACATACGGTCGGCGCGGGCGCCGTCACGGAAATTATCGAATAGCGCGCAGAGCGCGAAAGGATTGAGCGATGCGCGAAATCATTACGTTGCAGTGCGGCGATTGCAAAAACCGCAACTACACAGCGACGAAAAACAAGAAGAAGCATACCGAACGGCTGGAAACGAAGAAATTCTGTAATTCGTGCCGCAAGCACACGGCGCACAAGGAAGTGAAGTAGGTTCGTTTCGACAGGAAACGTATTCTTGCAGGGCGAGGGAACAGGCCGGAATTGAATTCAGGGGAGTCGTCCAACGGTTAGGACTCCGGTCTCCAAAACCGGGTATGGGGGTTCGAATCCCTCCTCCCCTGCCAGAGTTCGAGAAGCGCGCAGAGAGCGCACTGGAATGAGGATTTATGGCTACGCGGGCGGTGAAAATGAGCAGCGATGAATCTCAGGGCGGAACAGGCTCTGAGCTGACGAAAAGGGTTGCCGGAACGGTAGCCAACACGCGTGAATTTCTGCATGACGTTCGCGTGGAGATGAAGCAGGTCACCTGGCCGAGCCGCGAAGACGTGGTTTCGACGACCTGGGTGGTGATCGCGACGGTGGCATTCTTTGGCGCGTTTCTGGCGGTGGTGGACAAGCTCGTACAGCTCGGCGTGGCATACGTTTTCAAGAGATTTGGCGTTTAGAAGGGACTGCGAATTTGATGGGCATGCAGTGGTACATCATTCACACGTACTCGGGCTTTGAGAAGAAAGTCAAAGAAAGCTTGGAGAGCCGCGTGGCCGCGTTCAGCCTGCAGGACAAGATCGGCCGCGTGCTGATCCCAACGGAGGAAGTGGTCGAAGTACGCAGCGGCAAGAAAGTGGTTTCGAACCGTATGTCCTATCCCGGCTACGTGCTGGTGGAAATGGACCTGGACGAAAACACCTGGCACATCGTGCGTTCGACGCCGCGAGTGACGGGATTCGTAGGGTCGGCAACGTCTCCTTCGCCGCTAACAGAGGCGGAAGTGGACGGGATTATCAACCGCGTGCACACGCCGCAGGACCGGCCCAAGCCGAAAGTAGTGTTTGAGCGCAACGAACAGGTGCGCATCGTCGACGGGCCGTTTACCAATTTCAACGGTAACGTCGAAGAGATCGACAACGATCACAGCCGGTTGAAGGTCTCAGTGACGATTTTTGGACGGTCGACGCCAGTGGAACTGGATTTCGCAAGCGTTGAGAAGCTGGGATAGACAGCGCATTGCGCGAACAAACGAGAGATTGAGGCAGGAACATGGCAAAGAAGATTCAGACAACCATTAAGTTGCAATTGCCCGCTGGTAAGGCCACACCGGCGCCGCCGGTAGGCACGGCGCTCGGCCCCCATGGTTTGAACATCATGGATTTTTGCAAGCAGTTCAATGCCAAGACGGCGAAAGAGCCGGATGGGATGATTTTCCCGGTGCTCGTAACGGTCTACACCGACCGAACGTTTACTTTCATCCTTAAGACACCGCCGGCCTCGGTTCTGCTGAAGCGCGCCGCGAACATCGCCAAGGGCTCCGCAGAGCCGAACCGCAATAAAGTCGGGAAGGTCACGAAGAAGCAAGTGGAAGAGATTGCGAAGATCAAGCTTGTCGACCTCAACACCACCAATCTGGAGTCCGCGATGCGCACCGTGATGGGTACGGCGCGCAACATGGGTCTGGAAGTCGTGGAAGCCTAGAAGTTCAGGCGCTGCGAGGTCGCAGGGGCAGAAGCGATGAAGAAGTCGGGAAAAAACGTTGAGAAGGCGCGCAAGCTGGTGGAAGCGCGTCCGTACAAGCTCGGCGAAGCGACCGAAGTGCTGAAGAAGGCGCATCACACAAAGTTCAACGAGACGGTTGAACTAGCGATCAATTTGGGCGTCGACCCCAAGCATTCTGACCAGGTCGTCCGTGGCACGGTGGGCTTGCCCAACGGACTTGGCAAAACCGTGCGCGTTTTGGTGATTGCGGGTGGCGAAAAAGTTCGTGAAGCGCAGGAAGCCGGAGCGGATTTCGTCGGCGGCGATGAAATCGTGCAGAAAATCATGGAAGGGTGGACGGATTACGATGCCGTGATCGCCACCCCGGACATGATGCGCTCCGCCGGCAAGCTGGGCAAGGTGCTCGGCCCGCGTGGCCTGATGCCCAACCCGAAGACTGGCACGGTGACTTTCGAGGTCGCCAAGGCGATCAAGGAAGTGAAAGCCGGAAAGGTGGAATTCCGTGTCGACAAAGCCGGCATCGTTCATTGCCCGATTGGCAAGATTCAGTTTGATGGCGCGAAGCTCGCCGAGAACGCCCACGCGGTAATCGAAGCGGTAGTAAAGGCCAAGCCCGCCGCGGCCAAGGGCAAGTACGTGAAGAAAATCACACTGACCTCAACCATGGGTCCGGGCATCACTATCGACCTGGCCGAAGTGGAAGCGATGGCCGCCGCCGCGTAGTGGAGCGGAAGACACCAGCGGAGCGAAATTATGAAGAATCGCAACGAAAAACAGCAGGATCTGGACAAGCTCAAGACCGAGCTTGCCAAAGTATCGACGGTCATTCTCTCGACGTTTCAGGGCATCACGGTCGAGGACGACACCAAACTCCGCCGCGCTGTGCAGGCTGCGGGCGGCAAATACAAGGTTGTGAAAAACACGCTTGCAGAGCGAGCCGGCGCGGGAACGCCGGCCGAGAACCTGCTCAAGAACCTGAGGGGAACGAATTCGATCGCCTACACCGCGGCTGACCCGGTCGCGCTGGCCAAGGCGCTCACGAAGGTTGCCAAGGACGTTCCGGCGTTTCAGTTCAAGTCCGGCGTGGTCGAAGGCCGCGTCATTTCCATCGCGGAGATTCAGCAGTTGGCGAGTCTTCCGTCGAAGGACGAGTTGATCAGCAAGATCATGTTCCTGCTGAACGCTCCGGCGCAACGCATCGCCACAGCCCTGAACGCTTTGCCGCGCAACGTGGCGGTAACGGTAAGCGAGGCTATCAAGGCAAACAAGTTTGGGTCCGGCGGGGGCAGCGCAGCACCGGCTCCCGAAGCGGCCCAGTAAGTTCAATTTCAAGAATTGAGAGGAGAAGAAAGAGTCATGTCGAAAGTCGATACGATCCTGGAAGAAATCAAGGGGCTGACGCTGCTGGAAGCGTCAGACCTCGTGAAGAAGATGGAAGAAGCCTTCGGCGTCTCCGCGGCGGCCGCAACAGTGGTAGCGGCAGGCGGGGGCGGGGCGGCACCGGGCGGCGCGGCACCGACGGAAGAGAAGACAGAATTCTCCGTCGTGCTTACGGACGTTGGCGGCAACAAGATCAACGTCATTAAAGCCGTGCGGGAAGTCACGAGCTTGGGCCTGAAAGAAGCCAAGGACCTGGTGGATGGTGCCCCGAAGACCGTCAAGGAAGGTGTCAACAAGGACGAGGCGGCGGCGATCAAGAAGAAGTTCGAAGAGGCCGGCGCCAAGGTGGAGATCAAGTAGTTGCCGGCGCCGGCTCGTCCGGCGCCGTCGAGAACGATTTTTGCGGAACGGCTTTTTTGAGCGGCGGCGCGGCGCAAGAGCGGGGCGAACCGCGCCAAAGGAATTCGCTTACGCAATTCGAGGCCGGTACTTATTACAAAATCCTTGGCCTTTTTGGGGCCCCCCGTAGCCGTGTGTGCAGCGATCCTGGGCAGGTCGTCTCGCATAGCGGTGATTTGTCCTTT
>DASQYT010000241.1:0-8065 GCA_035639075.1 Candidatus Elarobacter sp. | reverse complement strand
AATTGGTTGCGCTCCAAGGGCTTTTATAAACTCTTCCGATGCTGAAACCCAGCCGAATCGCTGTTGGATAAGGAAGAGGGATGCTTCGTGATTGCTTCTTGGCAAATCGGATCCGACCACCTCGCCTGTACAGTCTGCTAGTGTTTCGATGCGATTTCGGCGGCACATGTCAGGGTTACTGGAGTCGATCGGAGGCTCGAAGCTTTTTCAAGGCCATGGCAGCCGAGTGCGACTTGCCCCAGTGGCACATCGCGTCCAGCAACGGCCGCAGAGAGCCTCCTAAAGGAGTAATGGCGTACACCACTCGCGGCGGCGTGTCCGCGTACACGGTCCGCTCAACAATTCCCGTTCTCTGTAGATCGCGGAGCTGCTGGGAGAGCGTTCGTTGCGTGATTCCGGCAATAGATCGTTTTAGCTCGGAAAATCGTTTGGTGCTTTCGAAAAGTTGTTCGAGGATGGCGCCTTTCCAGCGACCGCCCACGATCCGTGCGGTCGTTTCTACCGGGCAGAGTTCTGGGCGCTTAATCATGTTGGGCCTGGTACCAGATTATATACCATGTATCGGATGCGTGTCACGTATTCCCATGTACCCATGCTCGTCCATTCTTCATCTATCCTAACCATGACGATATCGGGGCTGAATTTCTAAGCAGCACGGTAGGCGTCCAGCACCAATCGTCGAAGTCAGCCTGGAACGGCAAAACTGGGAACCTCCTAGGGAGAGGGACATGCACCTTGAAACAAAGCATTCATGGAAGAGAAAGACGCTCAGCAGCGGGATGCCGCGGGTGATCGTGGCCCTAGCCCTCACGACTCTTGCCGGCCTAAATGCCGGATGTTCCAGTTCAGGTTCCGCTCAACCAAAGGCTCCAGCGCCGGTGGAAGTTAGCGTAGCGGAAGTTATCTGCAAACAAATCGACGACAATGACGAGTTCACGGGCCGCCTTGAAGCCGTGCATGCCGTCGAAGTGCGCCCGCGCGTTTCCGGCTACTTGCAGAGTGTGCACTTCAAAGAGGGCGAGATCGTTCGCGAAGGCGACCTCTTGTTTCAGATCGATGCGCGGCCCTTCCAAGCGGAAGTGGACCGTCTGAAGGGCGAACTCTCGCAAGCGAAAGCGCAGCGCGCACGCGCGGAAAGCGATTTTGAGCGCGCCGAACGCCTTCATAACAACGACGGCATGTCAGCCGAGGAGTACGACCGGCGCGCGGCAGTCCGCAACGAAGCCGAAGCTCGCATCGCCTCCACAGAGGCAGCACTTCGCGGGGCTGTACTGAATCTCGAGTTCACGCGCGTAACGGCTCCCATTACCGGTCGCGTGGGCCGAGCTGAGATCACCGAAGGCAATCTGGTGGAGGGCGGCGCCGGACAGATCAAGCCTCTGACCACTTTGGTTTCGCTCGATCCGATCTATGTCTACTTCGATGTCGATGAGCAGACCTACCTTAAGTACGCGCGTCTAACGCAGATCCACGGGACAAGTTCGCACGAACTGCGCAGCCAAGCCCTGTTAGGCCTGGCGGACGAAGGCGGATTCCCTCACATCGGCCAAGTTAGCTTTGTCGACAATCAGGTCAGTTCCTCGACAGGAACGATTCGCTTGCGGGCCACTTTTGCGAACAAGAATTTGGCTCTGACTCCCGGTCTCTTTGCAAGGATTCGTTTGCAGGGGGGGAGCGCACAGAGTGGCTGTCTGGCAAGGGATGAAGCGGTCATTACGGACTTGAATCAAAAATACGTGTTTGCGCTCGGCAAGAACAACACGCTCGAGTATCGCCCCGTGAAACTTGGCCCGATCGTGGATGGATTGCGTGTGGTGCGTGAGGGCCTGCGCGAAGGCGATACGATCGTCGTCAACGGTCTGCAGCGCGTGCGTCCCGGAGCCACTGTCACACCGAAGAAAGTTTCTATGGCGCGTCAAGCCAACCCACTGAGCGATACATCCGCG
This sequence comes from Candidatus Elarobacter sp., assembly GCA_035639075.1. Classification (GTDB taxonomy): domain Bacteria; phylum Acidobacteriota; class Terriglobia; order Acidiferrales; family UBA7541; genus Acidiferrum. The sequence goes on along the minus strand of DASQYT010000241.1, from coordinate 6,119 downwards.
CAAGCAGTGCTCGTCGGAGAGGCAGAGAAGTCGCGTGAGTCGAAAGTACGAGAATAGTCTGGGACGACTATGAATATCTCTAATTTCTTCATTAAGCGCCCGATTTTCGCGGCGGTCATCTCGATCATTATCTTTGTGATCGGGGCGATCGCCTATTTTCGGCTTCCCCTGAGCGAATATCCGAATGTTGTGCCGCCGACGGTTGTCGTACGTACCACATACCCGGGCGCGAATCCCACGGTGATCGCGGACACCGTTGCGTCCCCCCTCGAACAACAAATCAATGGCGTCGAAGGCATGCTCTATATGTTTTCGCAGGCCACCGCCGACGGCGTCATGACGTTGACGATCACCTTCGGCCTGGGCACGGACCTTGACAAAGCGCAGGTGCAAGTGCAGAACCGCGTATCGCAGGCGCTGCCGCGATTGCCTCAGGAAGTCCAGCTTCTCGGCGTCACCACTGAGAAAACCTCGCCGGATTTGCTCATGGTCGTGCATCTGGTCTCGCCGGACAACCGTTACGACATGTTGTATCTGGCGAACCTGGCCATTCTCCAAGTGAAGGACGAGTTGGGCCGCCTCCCTGGCGTCGGTAACGTACAGGTCTTTGGCGCGGGCGATTTCAGCATGCGCGTATGGCTCAACCCTAACAAATTGGCCTCCCACAATTTGACGGCAACGGACGTCGTTCAGGCCATTCGCGAGCAAAATGTACAAGTTGCTGCGGGTGTGCTTGGGGCTCCGCCGACAAATACAGGAAGCACAGCGTTTCAGTTGCTGGTGAACACCCAGGGGCGTCTCACGACCGAGGAAGAATTCGGCAACATCATTGTGCGCGCCGCCAAGGATGGCCAGATTACGCGCATCCGGGATTTAGGCCGTGTAGAACTGGGTTCCAGCACCTACGCACTGCGAAGTTTATTGGACAACAAGCCTGCCGCGGCCCTTCCCATTTCGCAGCGGCCCGGCTCCAACGCGCTCCAGACGTCCCAACAGGTGCGCGACACCATGGAACGTCTCAAGAAATCATTTCCGGAAGGCGTGGACTACAAAATCGCGTACGACCCCACGGTTTTCGTGCGTGAGTCGATTCAGGCCGTGGGCCACACGTTTATTGAAGCCCTCATCCTGGTCGTGCTTGTGGTACTGGTCTTCCTGCAGACTTGGAGGGCCTCCGTCATTCCGCTGCTGGCGCTTCCCGTTTCGCTGGTGGGGACATTTACGATTATGCTCGCGCTGGGCTTCTCTCTGAACACCCTCTCGCTGTTCGGGCTGGTCCTGGCGATTGGAATCGTCGTGGATGACGCCATCGTCGTGGTTGAAAACGTCGAACGAAATATCGCACTGGGACACGAACCGCAGGATGCTACGCGCCGGGCGATGCAAGAAGTCAGTGGCCCGATCGTGGCCATCGCCTTGGTGCTGTGCGCGGTTTTCGTTCCCACGGCGTTCATCGTGGGACTCTCGGGTGAGTTCTACAAGCAGTTTGCCCTCACGATTGCCATCTCCACGGTGATTTCGGCCTTCAATTCCCTCACCCTGAGTCCGGCGCTTGCGGCGCTTCTCCTGAAATCTCACGATGCCAAGAGGGACCGCTTCACGCGCGCCATCGAATTTGCATTTGGCTGGTTTTTCAAGCTCTTCAACCGGTTCTTTGGCAGTGCCTCGCGCGGTTACGGGATCTTTGTCACGCGCACCCTGCGCTCCAGTCTGATTGCCGTTGTGGTTTATGCAGGACTGATCGGGCTGACCATTCTCGGCTTCTCGCGTGTACCCACGGGATTTGTTCCCACGCAGGACAAGGGATATCTCGTGTGCTTGGCGCAGTTGCCGAATGGCGCCACCCTTGATCGCACCGAAGAAGTGATTCGCAGGATGTCCGAGATTGCCCTCAAACATCCGGGAGTTCAGAACGCCGTCGCATTTCCCGGCCTGTCGATCAATGGCTTCACCAACAGCCCGAATTCCGGAATTGTATTCGCCACCTTGAAGCCTTCAGAGGAGCGGATGTCTCCCGAGCTTTCGGCGAATGCCATCGCCGCGAACCTCAACAAACAATATGGGTTCATCCAGGAGGCATTTATCGCCGTGTTCCCTCCGCCGCCCGTTCAAGGAATAGGTACGGTGGCGGGGTTCAAGCTCTATATTGAAGATCGCTCGGGCACGGGCTTGGAGCCGCTCTACAAAGAGACGACCTCCACCTTGCAGAAAGGCAACCAGACGCCGGGTCTAATCGGCGTGTTTTCCAGTTTCGATATCAACGTGCCGCAGATCGATTCGCATGTGGACCGCGAAAAGGCCAAGACTTACGGCATTCCCCTCAACGATCTGTTTGACACCTTGCAGGTTTATCTGGGTTCACTTTATGTCAACGACTTCAATCGTTTTGGCAGAACTTACCAGGTAAATGTGCAGGCGGAGTCGCCGTACCGGTTGCAGCCAGAAGACATCAGTCACCTCAGGACAAGAAACTTGGCTGGTGAAATGATTCCCCTGGGATCGGTAGTCACCGTTAAGCCGACTTACGGACCGGACCGCGTCATGCGTTACAACGGATTTCCTGCGGCGGAGATCAATGGGGCCGCGGCGCCGGGATACAGTACCGGCCAGTCCGAGAGCGCGATCGCCAAAGTCCTTGACCAACAATTGCCAAATGGAATGAAATACGAGTGGACCGAGCTCACCTACCAGAAGATTCTCGCTGGCAACACCATGGTGTACATTTTTCCACTCTCTGTTTTCCTCGTCTATCTTGTGCTGGCCGCTCAGTATGAAAGCTGGTCGTTGCCCCTAGTAATCATTTTGATTGTTCCAATGACTCTGTTTTCCGCCATCGCCGGCGTCTGGCTGCTAAATAGCGACAATAACGTCTTCACGCAGATCAGTTTGATTGTCCTCGTGGGGCTGGCTTGCAAGAACGCCATCCTTATCGTCGAGTTCGCCAGGGAGAAACAGCTTCAGGAGGGGATGGGCAGAGTCGAGGCAGTGCAGGAAGCGTGCCGGTTGCGTTTGCGGCCCATTCTAATGACTTCTCTCGCCTTCACGATGGGCGTTATTCCTCTGGTGTTGTCGACAGGTGCCGGTTCAGAAATGCGCCGTGCCATTGGAGTTGCCGTATTTTTCGGGATGCTTGGCGTCACGGCGTTTGGCTTGGTGCTGACTCCCGTCTTCTACGTTTTGGTCCAGCGGATGGTTGAGGGCCGCGAGAACAAGAAAGTTGCGGCCAACACAGGTCTCTCGGGCGCAACTTCGTTGGAGGCCTGAGCCTGTGCTGACGCGCTCTCAAAGAACCTTCTTCCCACTCGCCGTGCTGCTGCTGGCCGGGGGCTGCGCCGTGGGCCCGCATTACAAAGCGCCGCAACCTGCAGCGGTGGCCTACCACGCCGCGGATCCACAACTTCTCACCGAGACGCCGTTCGATCCGCGTTGGTGGAACCAATTCGACGATCCGGTTCTTGATTCGCTGATCCAAAAATCGCTTGCGGCCAACACTAGTATTCGCATTGCGCGGACGAGGCTCGCGGAATCGCGTGCCATCTTTGATGAGCGAAAACTGGATCGCTATCCCACGGCTCCAGCCGATGCGAGTTACACTTATGCAAAACAGCAGATCCCCGGATTTTTCAACGACCCGGCAACCATAAATACATTCCGCTCAGGGTTTGACGCTTCCTGGGAGATCGATTTATTCGGACGAGTTCGTCACGGCGTGGCTGCCGCAAGAAGCGACAATCAGGCGGTCGAAGCGGACTTGCACGATGTTGAGGTTAGCGTGGTGGCCGAACTGGCGCGCAACTATTTTGAGTTGCGCGGGGCGCAGTGGCGCCTTGCCGTTGCGGAACGCAGCTTTAAGAATCAGCGAGAGACACTGCGATTGACGCAGCTCCGCCGTGATGCCGGCGTGGGCGAAGAGCAAGACGTGGCCAGCGCGGCGGCACGCGTCGCGGCTATCGACGCAACGATACCGTCGCTGGAACTTGAAACGAAACGAGCGGAATACCGGCTTGCGGTGCTCACGGGAGCACGCCCCGGCGAGCTTTCTGCGGATCTTTCTCCCCGCAACTATGCTCCCATTGACAAAGCCTTGCCCATCGGGAATGCCGCTGACTTACTGAGACGCCGGCCGGATGTACGCGCGGCGGAACGGCGTCTGTCCGCGGCTACCGAACGTCAAGGTGTTGCAGTCGCTCAACTGTTCCCGCAGGTCAGTGTGTCTGCCTTTGTTGGATTTTTGGCCGGGCGCGGTAGTCTCTTCTTTACATCGCGGTCCTTTGCCACAACCGCTTCGCCTAGCGTGACGTGGTCGGCCTTTGATTTGGGCCGCGCAAGAGCGCGCATTCGCGCTTCGAGTGCAGCAACGGACGAAGCTCTCGCTTCCTACGATGAAACCGTTTTGCGGGCTCTTGAAGAAACGGAAAATTCTTTCTCCAATTACCACGCGCAGCAAGCACGACTCGTAAAGCTAAACGCACAGGCGCAAGAGAGCAAACGGGCAGCCGACATCGCCAGGCTACGTTACCGCGAAGGCGTCATCGACTTCTTGTCACTACTGGACGCCGAGCGCACTCAGCTTCAGGCGGAGGACGCCGTTGCCGAAAGCGAGCGGGACGTCTACGTGGCGGTCATCGCCCTTTATAAGGCTCTTGGGGGAGTACCAAGCTGACCGAGCCCTGTCCTACATGTATGTGGTTTTTGGCCAACCTGACTCAAATGGAGGCTCACTCCACCAAGTGGGATTCGAGCCACCGCGCGATAACTCCCTGATGGTCAGCAACAAGAAACTGAGAATTTGATCCGATGACTTCCGAGTCCCTCGTCACTCTGGCACCCATCACTATGAAACCCTCAGTGCCTCCGATGCAATTCGATAGACGATCCTCCGAGGTTGCGTGGTCTATTGTTGTTGGAGTCCTTCCCTTTGGAATGAGACCCGCGATGGCCGAATCGATCATCTCGACGCGATCGTGGCCTGGGAACGGAAGCTCACAAACCATTCCTCGCAGAGCATCCGCGCCATTTGCTGAAAGATCTTGATCCGCGGTGCGTTATTTTCGATAGGGTCGTCATATGTGGAAAGAATTCCGACGAATCCTTTCCAGCATCTCTTGTCTCGGAATCAAGACAGGTAGTAGGTCAAGTGCGTTGCGATTCAATCCTAACTCCGGAATAAGCCCATCGAGAACCTCAAGCCGCCGCCGTAAGCTCCAAGAATCCTACGGGCCTGCTTGAGGTTATGGGGCGAGAAGTAATCTAATGATCTGCTGCCGTAAGCCCAATCTTTACAGTAAGAAAGGGCCCGCTCCTGGCGATTTGATTGCACGCAGCCGGGAACCTGGCGCACCAAGGACGCAGATCAAGCTGAGCTCCGGTGCTTGGTGAAATCAAAGATTTACCTGCAAATTAAAACAGTGATTGTCCCGATTGATTTTTGCAATGACCACCACTAGGGTGAGGTTCCGTAAGACGGCACCGGAAGCCCGTATTAGCGCGCACCGCTCATCTCGGCGTCTTTCACCACGGCGCGTTTCGTAGCCGTAACCGGGCGGAGCGATGCAGAGAAAGCGAGGATGCGGCAGACCTGGCCCGCAACGTTCATCGACGGCACTCCCAAGGACACCGCGAACGACGCGAGGTCTCTGTTCTCCTTCCTCAGCGCAGCTAATCCGAATTACTTTGAGCACACTGCGGTCCTTCCCTGGGAGCGCCCGCGTGTCCATGGTCCGCATGCCGCCGGAGCTGTTTCTCGAACAGGGGTGGAAACAATGCATACCTCAAAAACGCTTTCGATCATTTTGATGGCGATGACGCTGTCTGTGCCACCGCTGGCCGCGCAGACCAGTAGTGGCTCGATTGCGGGCGGCCTGCGTGACCCTCAGGACGGCGCGGTCCCGAGCGCAACGGTTATCCTCACTGAGCAGGAAAGGAAAACGCAGTTCACTGCAAAGACGGACTCCGAAGGGCGATTCGTGTTCCCGCAATTGCTTCCGGGCCGATACGATCTCATCATTACGGCCCCAGGATTCAGAAAGGTCGAGCGCAAGGACATATCGCTGCTGGCAAACGACAAGATTACCGTCGGAATCATTACTCTGGAGGTAGGCGAAGTAAGCCAGACAGTG
>DASQYT010000240.1:0-14850 GCA_035639075.1 Candidatus Elarobacter sp. | reverse complement strand
GCCAACCTGGTGGCTGGTTGGCCGCCACACTTGACGGAATTTAGGCGATCCAGAATCGATGCAAGCGATTGTTCACCAGTTAGGCGAACTCTTCCTGCAGGCTGTGCCCACAGTCCTGATTATCCTCCTTTTTTACTTCATTTTACGGGAGGTATTCTTTAAGCCGCTGCTGGCGGTAATGGCCGAGCGCAACGCTCGAACCGTGGGCGCGCAGAAGGCCGCGGAAGCTGCCCAGGCTGCTGCGGCCCAGAAAGTGAAGCAGTATCAAGAGGCCCTGAGGCAGGCGCGCGGGACGATGTATGCCGAGCAGGAGGCCGCGCTCAAGAAATTGCTCGATGAACGCGCTGCGCAGATTAAGGAAGCGCGCACGAAGGCTGCGGCCGAAGTGACCGCAGCGAAAGCGCGTGTGGCAGCGGAACTTGCCGCAGCTCGCCGAGACGTCGACGCCATAGCCGCGCAACTTTCCACTGAAATTGCGCGCCGCATCCTGCAAGCACCACCCCGTCCGGGCGCACCCGCGAGAGAGGCTCGATGACACGGAATCGCCTTGTTTTTTTTGCGGTGAGTATTCTATTTGTGTCGCTGTTGGTGTCTGCTAGTTTGCAGGCCGCGGAGGGAGGCGGCAACGCGACAAGTGAGCGCGCGACAGAGATATTCAAGTGGATTAACTTCGCCATACTCGTTGTTGTGATTGTTTGGATATGGAATCGCGAGGCAACTCCCAGGTTGCGCCGCGCCAGGGATCGGGTAGGTTCGGCCATTGCTGATGCCGGTGCGGCCAAAGCCGCCGCTGAGGTGCAGCTTCGCGACGCGGAAACCAGGCTCGCGAACCTGCAGAAAGAAGTCGCCGAACTCCGCGCCTTCGCCGAACGTGAATCCGCCGCCAAGGTAGAGCGCCTCCGCGCCGCCACACTGAGCGATATACAGAAAATCGTCGCCGCCGCAAAAGCGGAAATCGAGGCGGCGGAGCGCGCCGCGCGACTGGAGCTAAAAGCCCTGGCCGCAAATCTGGCCGTGGATGGCGCGGAATCACTGCTCAGTAAGCAGCTCACTCCGAAAGCGCAGGAGTCACTGATCAGCAATTTCGTGAAGAGCCTTGAAGGGAGGCCGAATTGAAGTCCGCGAGCCTCCAGTATGCGAACGCGCTGGCGGATATCGCGCTGGCTCAAGGCGCGGCCGATCCGGCTGCCAAGCAATTGCACGAAATTGGCGCGGCATACGCGCAATCCGCCGAGTTGCGCACGTTTCTGGCGAGTCCAGCGGTAAGCGTTGAAGCAAAACACGCGGTCATAGAGAAGATCGCCGCGCGGGTGGGTGCGAGCAAAATCATCCGCAATCTTCTATTTGTTTTGGCGGACCATCGGCGGACGAATTTGATCCCGGAGGTCATCGCCGCGTTTCATGAGGTCATCCGGCAGCGGCAGGGGATTGCCGAAGCTGAAATTTCTTCCGCAATCGAATTGAACGCCGCGCAAAAGAAGGAAATGGCGGCGACGCTGGCGAGGCTCACGGGCAAGAAGATTGAAGCAAAGTACACGCTCGATCCGGCGTTATTGGGCGGCGCGGTCGTAAGGATCGGGGACACGGTTTACGATGGCTCGTTGCGCAGCCGGTTGAACGAAATGCGCACGCGCCTGGCAGCGGAGTAGACACTGATTTACGGCGGGCCGGGCTAAAGCCCGGAGGCTACACAGACCAGGGCAGATGCGACGGAGCAGGCATGGCGAATATCAAAGCGGACGAAATCAGCAAGATTCTGCGCGAGCAGATTGAGAACTACAAACAGACTGTTTCTGTCGACGAAGTCGGCGCGGTCATCAGCGTCGGCGACGGCATTGCGCGCGTCTATGGTCTCGAGAAGGTCATGGCCGGAGAGATGCTCGCCTTTCCGCACAACGTTTTCGGCATCGCGCTGAACCTCGAAGAGGATCAAGTTGGCGTGGTGCTTCTCGGCGAGTCCCAGGAACTGAAGGAAGGCGACGTCGTCAAGCGCACGAACACGATTATGTCCGTGCCCGTAGGCCAGGAACTGGTTGGCCGCGTGGTCAATCCGCTGGGCCAGACAGTGGACGGGAAGGGCCCTATCGCGACGAGGCAGCGCAATCCGCTGGAGCGCATAGCTCCGGGCGTACTTGACCGCCAGCCCGTTCGCGAGCCGCTGCAGACCGGCATCAAGGCTATTGACGCGATGATTCCCATCGGACGCGGCCAGCGCGAGCTGATCATTGGAGACCGCCAGACCGGAAAGACCGCCGTTATCCTCGACACCATCATCAATCAAAAGGGCGGCGACGTTATTTGTATCTACTGCGCCATCGGGCAGAAGCGCTCGACGATCGCGCAGGTGGTGAAAACGCTGACCGACGCGGGCGCGATGGACTACACCATTGTGGTTGCCTCTTCGGCTGCGGAGCCGGCTTCGCTTCAGTACATCGCGCCCTACGCGGCGTGTGCCATGGGGGAATATTTCCGCGATAACAAGAGCCACGCCATCACGTTTTACGACGATCTTTCCAAGCACGCCCAGGCCTATCGTGAAATTTCGTTGCTGCTCCGGCGTCCTCCGGGGCGCGAAGCGTTCCCCGGCGACGTGTTCTATCTTCACTCGCGCTTGTTGGAACGCGCGGCAAAATTGAATGACAAACTGGGCGGTGGCTCGCTGACTTCGCTGCCGGTCATCGAAACGCAGGCCGGCGACGTCTCCGCATACATCCCGACGAACGTCATCTCGATAACTGACGGGCAGATTTACCTTGAATCAGACCTTTTCAACGCCGGCATTCGTCCCGCGATCAACGTCGGTATTTCGGTCAGCCGCGTGGGCGGCAACGCGCAGATCAAGGCGATGCGGCAGGTGGCTGGTTCTCTGCGTCTCGATATGGCCCAGTACCGCGAGCTTGCGGCCTTCGCGCAGTTCGGCTCCGATCAGCTTGATAAAGTAACGCAGGGGCAGCTTGCGCGCGGGCAGCGGCTCACAGAAATCCTCAAACAGGATCAATACGTGCCGCTGACAGCGGAAAAGCAGGTCCTGATTCTTTACGTGGCTACGAGCGGCTTGCTGGATTCTGTGCCAGTCCCAGAAGTTCGCCGGTTTGAGCGCGAGTTCGTCCAATTCGTTGAGACCAATTACCCATCGATCCTGAAAAATATTGCCGCGAAAAAAGCTCTTGACGACGGCATTAAGGCGGAAATCAAAACCGCTGTCGAAGCGTTCAAGGAACGCTTCACGGTTGCCGCTGCCACGGCGGCGACCTGAGGACCGGCGTTAGCGACTAACGATGGCCACACTTCTTGATTTCCGGCGCCGGATTCGCTCGGTGAAAAACACCCAGCAGATTACCCGCGCGATGAAATTCGTGGCGGCTGCCCGGCTGCGCCGGGCGCAGGAAGCGGCCATCGCGGCTCGCCCTTACGCCAGAGAACTTGCGCGGATGCTGCGTTCGATCATGTCGCGCATCGCTGAGCCACAACATCCTCTGCTGGCTAGGCGCCCCGAAGAGCGGATCCTGACACTCGTCCTGACAGGAGAGCGGGGCCTGGCCGGCGCGTTCAACGCCAATATTCTCCGAAAGGCCCTGGATTTCTTCAGGGCCAACAAGGGCAAGAAAATATCGGCCATTCCCGTCGGCAAGAAAGGCCGCGACGCGCTGAAAAAAGCGGGATTCAGCCTCGTTGCTGAATATGTGAACGTTCTTGCGCGGGTCGATTTTGGGACGGCACGGGAGATCGCATCGCTGGTCACGGATCTGTATGCGAAGGAAGAGATCGATTCTGTCTATATTGTGTTTAGCGAATTCAAGACGGTAATGACGCCGAATCTGGTAGTTACAAAGCTTCTGCCCATTGAAGCCGTTCAATCGGATGAAGAATCCGCTGCCGAAAGCACGAGCTCGCAGGTGGATTACATCTATGAACAGCCTGTGGAACAACTCCTTGGCAAGTTGCTGCCACGTTACGTGGAAACGCAGGTTCTCCGTGCAATGCTCGAATCTTCGGCGGCGGAGCACGCAGCACGCATGACGGCAATGGAATCGGCGACGAAAAACGCGGGCGACGTCATTGAAGCCCTGACGCTGCACATGAACAAAGTGCGACAGGCGGCCATCACGAAGGAAATCATCGAAATTGTCAGCGGCGCCTCTTACGGCGCTTAGGAGAAAGCAGCATGGCAGAGAAATACGCAGGCGTTGGGCACGTGGTGCAGGTCATCGGACCTGTGATGGACATCCAGTTCGAGGAGGGGCATCTTCCCGCGATCTACAACGCTTGCCGCATTACCAGCGAAGGCTACAACCTTCCCGAGCCACTCGACGTGACGGCGGAAGTGCAGCAGCACCTTGGCGAAGGACGCGTCCGCGCAGTCGCTATGGAACCCGTCGAAGGAATGGTCCGAGGTATGAAGGCGTATGACCTCGGTACGGGAATTTCCGTGCCGGTTGGCCGCCCCACGCTTGGCCGCGTGATGAACGTCCTTGGCAAGCCCGTGGACCAACTTGGGCCGATTAAGAGCGATACGCATTATCAGATTCATCGGCCCGCCCCGTCGTTGGAAGATCAATCCACGTCGCTCGAAATGTTCGAGACGGGAATTAAAGTGGTCGATTTGATCGAACCCTATTTGAAGGGCGGCAAGATTGGCCTCTTCGGCGGCGCGGGCGTGGGCAAGACCGTTCTCATCATGGAACTCATTCACAATGTCGCGATGAAGCACGGTGGTGTCTCCGTCTTCGCCGGCGTGGGAGAGCGCACGCGCGAAGGAAACGACTTGTGGCTGGAAATGTCCGAAAGTGGCGTCATTGTTCCCGGGAACTCGGAAAAGTCGCGCGCGGCGCTCATTTATGGCCAGATGACGGAGCCGCCTGGCTCCCGTCTGCGCGTGGGCCTCACGGGACTCACCGTCGCTGAATATTTCCGCGACCAGGAACACCTCGATGTGCTCCTCTTCATCGATAACATTTTCCGTTTCGTGCAGGCAGGCTCGGAGGTTTCCGCGCTCCTCGGTCGTATGCCTTCGGCGGTGGGCTACCAGCCGAACCTCAACACTGAAATCGGCGAATTGCAGGAACGCATCACTTCGACGAAGAGCGGTTCGATTACTTCGGTGCAGGCGATTTACGTTCCCGCCGACGACTACACTGACCCTGCTCCCGCCGCGACGTTTGCGCACCTGGACGCGACGACCAACCTCAGCCGCCAGATCGTCGAGCGCGGCATCTATCCGGCGGTCGACCCGTTGGCCAGTTCCTCGCGGATTCTCGATCCGCGCATCGTCGGGGCGGAGCACTACGCCGTTGCCCGCGGCGTGAAATCGATTCTGCAGCGCTACAAAGATTTGCAGGACATCATCGCCATTCTGGGCATCGAAGAACTTTCTGACGAAGATAAGCGCACCGTTGCGCGCGCGCGTAAGATCGAAAAATTCCTTTCGCAGCCCATGTTCGTTGCGGCGCAGTTCACCGGCCTCGAAGGGAAATACGTGAAGATCGGGGACACCGTCCGGAGCTTCAAGGAGATCGTGGAAGGCAAGTACGATGACGTCCCCGAGCAGGCGTTTTACATGGTCGGAACGATCGAGGAAGCCCTCGAGAAGGCCGAAAAAATGAAGGCGAGCGCGTAATTAGAAGATGATGCCGGACTCCATTGCGCTGGTGATTGTCACGCCGGAGAAGCAACTTCTCCAGCAAAACGTCGCGGATGTGCAAATGCCCGGCGAGAACGGCTATCTGGGCATTTTACCTGGGCACGCACCGCTAATGACCGAGCTGGGAATCGGCGAACTCAGCTATCACGATAGCGGCGGAAAGGAACCGGCGCACATTGCGATCATCCGTGGATTTGCCGAAGTTCTTCCGGAGCGGGTAACTATTCTGGCGGAAACCGCAGAGCGCGCGGAAGAAATCGATCTGCAGCGCGCTAAAGATGCGCTGGCTCGCGCCGAAAAGCGGCTGGCCGCAAATGATCCAAATATTGATTGGGACCGGGCCAGCGTAGCGCTGCAGCGCGCGTTGGTCCGCGTACAGGTAGGCACCAAACGGCGCAGCGCCCTCGTTTCTGGCTCTTGAACCATTCACCATTGCTTTTGGTGTGACACTGCTTGCGACTTGCTCTCACGGCCCGCATCTAATGAATGAAGCTCGGTAAACAATGGAACAGATAACCATGTACAGCACCAGATGGTGCCCGGACTGCTGGCGCACAAAATCCTTCCTGAAAGCGCGTGGCGTCCCATTTCGCGAAGTGAACATCGAGGAAGACGCGTCCGGAGAAGAGATCGTTATCAGAGCCAACAACGGCAAACGTACGGTTCCTACACTTGAAATAGGTGGCCGCTATTTTGCTTGCAGTCCCTTTGATGCGGAGCAGCTTGCTGAGGAACTCAACATTCCCCTGAATCCCTAGTTCAGCGCGACCCCCCGTGCCCAGACTCCCGCCAGATGCAAACTTTCGTCAAGCAGCAGAATGTCCGCGTCAGCTCCCACCCGCAGCGAACCCTTCTTGAATTCAATCCCAAGCAATGAAGCGGGATTCAGCGTCAGCATGCGGACTGCATCTGGCAAAGGTATGCCTAGAGCTACGATGTTCCGCAGCGCCCGGTCCAGCGTCAGCGTGCTGCCGGCCAGCACTCCATCGGCATTCCTGCAGACGCCTCCGCTGACTGTCACTTCAAATTCACCCAGCATGTACTTTCCGTCCGGCATACCGGTTGCGGAGAGACCGTCGCTTACCAGAGTAACGTGCGCGGCGCCTTTGGCGAGAAGCAGCAACTTCATGGCGGCTTCATCAACGTGCACGCCGTCGGCGATCAACTCCGCATTGACTTCCGGCGAAGTGAGCACCGCGCCGATAACGCCCGGATCGCGATGCGAAAACGGGCGCATGGCGTTGTAGACGTGAGTGGCGCTGCGCGCTCCGCGGGCCATGGCCGCGCGAGCTTGTTCGTATGTCGCGTCGGTGTGTCCCATGGAAACAATCAGCCCTGCTTCTCGTGCGGCATCAATGCACGGAGCAGCGCCGAGGACCTCCGGCGCAATCGTCAGAATCCTGGCATTTCCCGCGGCAGCTTTAAGGAAGCGGCTAAGCGTCTCGGCCGACGGCAGCTGAATCCATTGGGAAGGGTGCACGCCCCGCCGCTCTTTGCTTATAAAAGGGCCTTCAAAATGGATTCCCAGCACTTCCGCGCGCGGCTCCTCTGTTTCGTGTTGCTGAGCGATGTATCCGGAGATTCCCTCGACCGCGCGAAGGGTCTGATCCGTGCTCGCGGTGACGGTGGTGGCTACAAGCGACGTGGTGCCATATTCCGAGACTTTGCGGGTGATAGAGCGCAACGCGGCGTCAGTTCCTTCCATGACATCGTGGCCGCCGGCCCCGTGGATGTGCACATCAATGAAACCAGGAACGGCTGTCTTGCCTGCGGCGCGAATTTCCTGCGCCCCCGCGGGCAAAGTCATTCCGGAGCGGGGCCCGATGGCTTCAATAGTATCTCCGTGAATCAAAATGCCCGCGTCGCTGATTTCTGTTGTCGGCGTAAAGGCACGGGCGGCGTGAATGAGAAGGGTGGACATAGGAGCACAACATCGTAACGGAAATGCTTCGCGGCACAAAACAAGACGGGCGTCCCGGTTGGGACGCCCGTCGCGAAGAAATTAGTAGGGACTTATTTTGTTGCGGCGGCAGCCATGTCAATGCTGGTCAATTTGAGCGTCTCGCCTTCTACCGTGCCCTTTACGGTCACGTGATGGCCGGCATGCGCCGCCACTTTGTCCTGTGCGTCGACAACATACACTTTCTTGTCGGCGTCGTTCACGAACACGTACTTGGCGCCATGCTCCTTGACGCACTTGGTTGTGCACTCGCCAGCCTTTTCATTGGCGCCCTTGACTCCGCACTGGCTGTCTGAAATCCAGCCGGTCCATGAGCCATCCGCCGCTATGGCGAGTGCTCCAGCGAACAACGTTGCTGCCACTGCTACTGCAAAACGTACTTTCATGATTTCCCCCTCCAGAAAGCCATTTTTCTTGATCCGCCGGGCCGACTACTAGCTTGGCACAGCCACGGTCCCGGTGTCCAGACTCATACTAAGACTTAGCAAGGAGGATACTTATTCCCGGATGGGGCGCGAACAAAAAAGGGAGGATTCTTTGGAACCCTCCCCATCTGTCGTGTTCTCAAGGAGTAGAACACAAATTTCTGCCACGTCGGTTACTGTCCTGAAGTTGCTGTACTGGCCGAAGCTGCACCCGCCGCCTTCGGTATGCTCAGGTAGCCCGTGGCACTGGTCTTGGTGACCTTGTTGACTACCAGTTCCAGAGCCGAGCGGGTTCCTCCAGTGTAAAAGAAGATCGGTTCGTTTACGGATCGATCCTTCTTTTCGAAGCTGTTGTCGTCCGCCAGCACGTTGATCGTGTAGCGATTCTTCTTGGGGTTAGTGTCCTTCAGTTGGATTTGGATGGCGCCGACTTTCGTGGCACCGCCCTTGCGCTGCACGGTGAACTCGAAGTAATCGCGCGTGCCGACGCGGCGGAGCTGATCGATTTCATCATGGTTCCGCGCAATCAGCGTACCCATTTCGCTGCGAGCCATCTGAATGCTGTTCTTAGCCGCGTCCAGGTCCGTCTTCACGCCGGTGACATCGCCGTTCAACCTGGTCACATCATCTGCACTCGCTTTGGTGGCGAGCTCGGCCTTCACGGAAGTCGCCAGGTTGGTCACCTTCTCGTCGACCGCGCTGGTCGCCTTCTTATTCTGTTTGCGCGCGGCGATGAGTTCGCCTTGAGTCAAGTTGAGTTTGTCGGTGACGACTTTCACGTCGCTCTGCAATTGCTGATTGATATCGTCGGCCTTTGCCAGCCGCTGCGCCACCGCCTCATTGGTCTGCTTCACAGTGGCCTGTGTCGATTGCTCGAGGCTCCTGGCCTGATTCAATGCGCTCCAGCCCACTCCCAGGCTGATCAGCGAAACGCCACCCAAAACCGCTACTGCCAGTCCGACCCAGCGGGGTGCCCCGACGGTGTGCATATTGGGTGATTCCTGGAATTCGCTCATAGACGTTCATTTCTCCTTTAGGCTCATCGCCCCTGTGCCATGGAAAAGGAGCACCCATTTCGCCAAATAGTTCTCTTACGCCTATAACCCACTAACCTATTTAAGATCAATAGATTACATCCCGAGTAGGGATCGTTGCAGCAAAGTTCCAATAGTACTAGAACCAGTAAAGATTACGTGACCCTCTCGAAAACCGTATAATTTGCTTTCAGTACTGTTTGGGAACAACTTCGGAGGGAATACTCGAGAAAGATCTTGATATGAAACAATGGCTGTAGACCACGTAGACAACTTTAGTTACTTGTTTTCAGTGATTTAGAGGAATATAAATCAGGCGGCGCGAAAGCTGGCTTCAGTCTCGGCAGCCCGCTCGGAGGTGAAATACTTGTCCAACGTGTTGATCGCGGCGTTCAGCACCATATGACAATCGGAGCAGGTTTCCAAGTGACGCTTGATCTCACCTTCGACGGACGAAGAGAGTCGGCCCTCTAAGTACCAGCAAATCAGATGGATAGTGTCTCTACAGCTCATTTCCCCGTCCCTCAAGTGCCCAACAACCAAGATATTGTCCCCGCTTGTGAGTGTGCATTTGCCGCGCCAAAGCACAACTCTTGACGTCAGGATTATAACTATATTATGAATCATAGACTTAGCGACGGTCGATGAAATCCTACGGAGGAACTGGCGGTTGGCATTTTGAAAAGTTTACATGTGAAATGGTTGAGATCTGCAGAATTTGGTCAAAAAGCCGTCATCTTTGAGGCGTCACTGTCATCTCCCGAAGGGCCTGAATGCGCTTCTCGAGCGGGGGATGGCTGCTGAAGAGGGATGACACTGTGCCGTTACCAAGCAATGGCATTACAATGCACAGCGCCGAAGTTGACGGGGAAAGGAAGGTCGTAGGTATGCGCTGATTGTAAGCTCCCAGCTTTTGCAGCGCGCTGATCAGGCCGTAGGGTTGGCCAACCATACGAGCACCCGTTTCATCCGCAGAAAACTCTCGCTGGCGCGAAACGCCTAGTTGCAAAAGTATTGCTCCTAGGGGGGCCAGAAAAAACAGCAGCAGCCCTAGGATGCCTACGCCGCCACCTCGTTCGCGATCGTCACGGTCGCCACCTCCAAGCCACGGGCCCCAGTGTGCAATCCAAGTGATTGCTCCTGCAAGAGTCGCCGCGACGGAACTAATCAAAATATCGTAGTTTCGAATGTGTGACAGTTCATGAGCGATTACGCCTTCGAGCTCGTCATCATTCATGAGCTGGAGCAGCCCTTCGGTCACTGCCACTGAGGCGTGCCTCGGGTTCCTGCCAGTTGCGAAAGCGTTCGGCGCGGCTTCGGGAATCACATAAAGCTTCGGCATTGGCAGGTGCGCCTTAGCGGCAAGGCGCTCCATCACTTCGTAAAGCCTTGGCACCTGCTCGCACGATACTGGCCGCGCACCGCTGGAGAGCAAAGCGATCTTGTCCGAGAAGAAATAGGCGAAAGCATTCGTGCAGATCGCAATTCCCAAGCCCAGGGTCATCCCATTTCGCCCGCCAAAATACTGGCCCACCAGCATTAGAAAGAGTGTCAAGACTCCCAACAGAAAAGTTGTGCGAATAATTCTCATTGTGCCCCTTGTCTTTGATACGTCCGAACAACGCGAAATCTTACATTTTCGGAGAAACGCCAGGTTTCCTTGGATTTGCTCCGCTTCTGTCTATTAGATTCGCGCGGCAGCCGCGGGTTGTTTCGACGGCAGGCGTACAAACTTCATTGCGTCTTTCTGACCGTCGCGGTCCACGCGCACATGGTCGCCCGGCAAGACCGTGCCTTCCAGAATCTGCAACGCCAAAGGATCCTGAATCAGCCGCTGGATGGTTCTGCGCAACGGCCGGGCCCCGTACGCCGGATCGTAGCCTTCGCGCAGCAACAACTCTCGCGCTGCAGGAGTAAGCTCCAGCATAATGTGCCGCTCCGCAAGCAGCTTCTCCACACCTTTGAGCAGCAGGTCCACGATGCGTTCCAAGTGTTCTTTCCCGAGCGGGTTAAAGATCACGATCTCGTCAATGCGGTTCAAAAACTCTGGTCGGAATGAAGCCCGCAACGCTTCCATTGCTTCCCTTCGCGCCCGCTCTGGATCTTTGTTCGAGAGCTCAAAGATCGCCGCCGACCCAACATTGCTGGTCATCACCAACACGGTGTTCCGGAAGTCCACGGTGCGGCCTTTGCCGTCTGTGAGGCGGCCGTCCTCGAGAATCTGTAAGAGCACGTTGAACACGTCCGGATGCGCCTTCTCGATTTCGTCAAACAAGACCACCGAATATTGGTGACGTCGCACCTGCTCCGTAAGCTGTCCGCCTTCTTCGTATCCAACATAGCCGGGAGGCGCGCCTATGAGCCGCGATACGCTGTGCTTCTCCATGTACTCGCTCATGTCCATGCGGATCATCAATTTTTCGTCGTCGAAGAGAAACTCCGCCAAAGCCCGTGCTAGTTCTGTTTTGCCCACGCCTGTGGGTCCGAGAAAAATGAAAGAACCGATTGGACGTTTGGTATCGGAAAGGCCCGCGCGGCTACGCCGCACGGCGTTTGACACGCGCGCCAGTGCATCGTCCTGCCCAACAACCCGCTGCCGCAGCCGCTCTTCCATGTGCACGAGCTTCTGCGCTTCGCCTTCCAGCAACCGGCCAACCGAAATGCCCGTCCACTTGCTCACGAGCTTGGCGATGTCTTCCTCATCGACTTCTTCTTTCAGCATGGGCGCGTCTCTCTGCACTGCGGAAAATCGCTCCTGGGCCTGCTTCAACTCGCGCTCCGCCGCCGCAATCTTGCCGTAACGGATCTCCGCCACCTTTGCGAGTTCACCGGCGCGTTCGTACTTTTGCTCTTCGGCTTTTAGCTGCTCAATCTGTTCCTTAAGCTTGCGGATTTTTCCGATAGCTTCCTTTTCCGCTTGCCAGCGCGATTTTCGCGCGCTGGAATCTTCTTTCAGTGCCGCTAATTCTCGCTCGATCTGTTTGCGGCGCTCCTTGGAGTGCGCATCGCTTTCTTTCAACAGTGCCTGCCGTTCGATTTCCAGTTGCATGATGCGCCGTTCGATCTCATCGATCTCTACGGGCAGAGAATCAATCTGCATGCGCAGGCTTGCCGCGGCTTCATCGATCAAGTCGATGGCTTTATCCGGAAGGAAGCGGTCCGAGATGTAACGGTTGGAAAGCGTGGCGGCCGCGATAATCGCCGCGTCTTTGATGCGCACGCCATGATGCACTTCGTAGCGTTCCTTCAATCCGCGTAGAATCGCGATGGTGTCCTCCACCGTCGGTTCGCTGACCAGAACCGGCTGGAACCGGCGCTCCAGGGCAGGGTCTTTTTCGATGTGCTTCTTGTATTCGTTGAGCGTTGTCGCGCCGATCGCGCGCAGCTCACCTCGCGCCAGAGCCGGTTTGAGCATGTTGGAAGCATCCATTGCGCCCTCCGCGGCGCCCGCGCCGACCAGGGTGTGGAGCTCGTCGATGAACAGGATGATCTGCCCTTCGGCTTCGGTAATCTCTTTCAGGACCGCTTTCAGGCGGTCTTCAAATTCACCACGGTATTTCGCTCCCGCCACGAGCGCCGCCAGGTCCAGCGCCACGAGGCGCTTGGTCTTCAGCACGTCGGGCACATCGCCCGAAACGATCCGCTGCGCCAGGCCCTCCACAATGGCGGTTTTCCCGACGCCGGGCTCGCCGATCAGCACGGGATTGTTTTTTGTGCGGCGGGCGAGAATCTGCATCACGCGGCGAATCTCTTCGTCGCGCCCAATCACCGGATCCAGCTTTTGCCTCCGCGCCAATTCGGTAAGATCGCGCGCGTATTTTTCCAGCGACGCGTAAGTAGCCTCGGGATTTTGCGAAGTCACGCGCTGCGTTCCGCGCACTCCCGTCAAGGCTTGGAGAATCGCTTCGTGTGAAGCGCCTTGCCGTTTTAACAAGTGCCCCGCAGGTTCGCGATCCTGCGCAGCGATGGCAAGAAACAGGTGCTCCGTCGAAACGTACTCGTCCTTAAAATTGTCCGCTTCCTTGAACGCGCGCTCCAGCACGTCGTTCAGCGGACGTCCCATGTTCTGCTGCGCAAAACCGTGCACTCTTGGCAACCGGCCAATCTCGCGCTCGATTTCCTGGGTGAGCGCTTCGCTGCGGACGCCCAGGCGCGCGACAAGCGGCGGCACCACGCCATCGGCCTGCGTCACCAAAGCCGCAAGCAAATGCACTGGCTCAACCTGCTGGTTCTGGTGGCGCGCGGCAACTTCCTGCGCAGCCTTCACAGCCTCCTGCGCTTTGACGGTCATTTTTTCAAATCGCAACATAACAACCTCGGTTCGGGCTCGTGCTGAAGAAAAAGGGGCTGGCATTCCGGCCAGCCCCGTAAATTACCGCTTCACTGCGACGCTCGGCCAGTATTACCTGCCGGAGGCAGACGCGGCCATCGCCGGTGTCGCGACGTTGATCTTAATCTGCTTCGGCTTGGCTTCCTCTTTCTTTGGGATGGTCAAAGTGAGCACACCGTTCTGATAGTCCGCCTTGATAGCATCCGAATTCACGGAGTTCGCCAGCGTGAAACTGCGGGCGAAGGAACCATACGCGCGCTCCACGCGCAAGTAGTTCTCTTCGTTTACTTTTTTCTCGAACTTGCGCTCACCGCGAATCGTCAGGACATTGTTCTCCACGCGGATATCAAGATCCTTGGGATCGACATCCGGCAGATCGGCTTTAACCACCAGCTCGTGCTCGGTTTCATAGATGTCCACTGCGGGCGCCCAGGCAGTGAGGCTGGATTCCTCGCCCTGGCGCTCGAAAGCATCATTGAACAACCGATTGACTTGTTCCTGCAGGGAAATAACCCCGCGGAAGGGTTCCCAACGAGTAAGAGTTTTCATGTTGTAAGCACCTCCATGCGTGTTTCAGGTGACTGCTACACCATAATAAAATATGAGCGTATGCTTGTCAAATACAAATTTAACTCCTGAGCAAAAGGCTCTAAGTTATTGTAGTTGAATATATTACGGGATACCTGCATCGGGAAGCAATTGTCCCGGCGAACACAGTTCTCCCATCGCAGAGCACCGCTCGTGCATCAATCTTGTTTGTTTTGCGTGACATAACCACTTTGCTGCTAGACTGCCGCTTCCATGCGATTGGATGAGCTGGACTATCATCTCCCTCGCGAGCAAATTGCACAGCGGCCTCTTGAGCATCGTGAAGCTTCACGGCTCTTGTTCCTGGATCGTTCGTCAGGGGTTATCGAAGACCGTTTGTTCACGGATTTTCCAATTCTTCTGCAGGGCAACGAGCTCCTCGTAATCAACAACGCGCGTGTAATCCCTGCACGCTTATTTGGGAGGCGCGCTGGCGTCCACTCGCAGGCACCTTCGCGGGCGACGAAGGCAGAGCATCTAACTGGGAAAGTCGAAATTTTTCTGACACGCGAGATTGATTCCGCGACCTGGGAGACGCTTGTGCGCCCCGGGCGTAAAATGCACGTCGGGGAGCGCGTCCTTTTTGGCGAAGGCGAGTTAGAAGCTGAGGTTCTCTCGCGAGGTCAGCTTGGGTTGCGCACGCTGCGTTTCACTTCCCATGACCAGCGCAACGTCAGCCAGCATTTCGAGCGGCTCGGCCACGTTCCACTGCCCCCGTATATTGAGCGTCCCGATGAAATCTCAGACCGCGAGCGCTATCAAACTGTTTTTGCCAAGCGTCCTGGAGCAATTGCCGCTCCCACTGCGGGTCTCCACTTCTCGACTGAAATTCTGGAGAAAGTTCGCGGGCGTGGCGCGGAGATCTGCGAACT